>SPBQ01000402.1 GCA_004525875.1 Myxococcales bacterium | reverse complement strand
TGTGTGAAAGTCATGTGCGATCTCCCTTTTGCAGAATCCGCTCGCGTCGCCTCGGTGATCGGGGCGACACGCCGACGAATGTTGTTGAACCCGACGCAACCGCGGCCCATCTCCGATCCCCCGAGCGCTGGCCTGCAGGTTTCGAACGCTTCTGCGGTCCTTGCCGGTGCCTGCTGTCGCCGCGATCCCGATCGGACCAGCCGGGAGAAGCCGGTACCGAAGATCGAAAGCAGCAAACGCGCGTGGGCATGAGTTATCTGGCGGTACCGGAGGACCTTCGGCCCGGACGCTGCGTTGCAAGCCGCACCGCACGCCAGCAGTGCCACCGTGCGCAGCCAGCCAAAGCACCTCCGAAAGAACTCCTGTCCATGGCTCCGTCGCCTGGGCGAAACGCACACGTTTGAACGCAGCGGGTGCTGTCGCCTAGGTCAAAAGTCTATACATGGCCAGGCTTATGCCACACAAGTGCCGCACGGAATTTTCCCCATGTGTGACCGCAGCAAAATTCAGTAGTTCCCGGGAGAACAGAGTGGGAGTCATCATCTGCGATTTATTCCGCGCAGTCTCATAGTCGTCAATTGGCGCCATTCGTATATTTCCGGCCACGCCGAGCCGGCCGGTGTCGCTCCAACGATGCACCAGCGCATCCCTCACTGCCGAACCCCCACAGGGGTGAGCTCGCGATGACGCGGTTGGGGGTCAGGTGCGCGATGGGAGAGAGCGGCGGACGTGAGTGAGGGACCTGCGGGGTGACGAGCTCCTCACGACGAGCTCGCTGCCCGTAGCCGACCCGGACGAAGACCTTGGGGGCGGCCTCTCAGCGAGGCCGCTCCCAGGGCTCAACAACACGAGAACGGGCCCGCGTCTACGGCACGCAAATCAGCGGCGGGCAGGCGAAGCCGCAGCCGATCAGGCCGACCTGGCACTGGGCCACCTTGAGCGCGTCGACGATGCTGCACGCCCCATCCTCGTCGACGTCACCCCACTGGTATCCGGGCATCGTGGAACAGCCGCGTAGGCCGACCTGGTACTGCGCGACCATGAGCGCATCGCTGATGTTCAGCGTGCCGTCACCGCTGACGTCGCCGCACACGACGTCGCCACCGCCGGGCAGCGTCGTCGAGGTGACCGGGCCATTGACACCGATGGTGGGATCCCACAGTGCCGCCGCTTCCACGTCACCACCCTTGGCCGTCGACAGCCGGAACGAGTCCTCGAAGAACACGCCCTCCCACGTCGGCTGCGGCGCAGGCATCGCAATCGTCTGACCGGGGCTCTCGATGTCCCAGCGCAGCAGCATGGCGTGATCCTCGTGCTGCGTGTTGTGACAGTGCTCCATGTAGGTGCCGAGGAACTCCCGGAAGCGCAGCGCCACGACGACCTCGTCGGTGCTGTCCGGCATGCGCCCGATCCGGTAGACGTCCTTGCGCGCGTACTGCTCCCACAAGGGGGGCGGCGCACCGCCACGCTGGAGGATGCGACCTTCCTCGAAGTGGATGTGGACCGGATGGCTCCAGCCGCCGCCGCCGTTCTCGATGTGCCAGATTTCGAGGTCGCCCTCGTCGGGCGACGCCGACTGGCGCGCGGGATTCATACCGAGCCCCTGACCGCCGTCGGTCTTGATCGTCCAGGGCTGCTCGTCGGTGCCGCTGCTGCGGCCGAACGTGAACGTTCGGTGGCGTGCCGTGGCGACCTGGGCGGCGGTGATGACCGGTTGCGGAACCATGGTCTTGCCGCCGGGCTCGTACTCGGACGGGTCCATCGAAGTGTCGGTGCCGTCATATTCTACCACCCGCATCTCGAAGAACTTCCCGACCGCCGAATCCCCCGAGGTCCCCGACAGCGCCGCTGCGAGCGAAAGGGCTTCGCTCGGCCGCCGGCCGTTGTCGTGCTCGAGCAGGTTGACCATGTAGATCTTGTCGCCCGGCTGGTATCGGCTGAAGTCGATGATGATGTCGTAGCGCTCGGCGATGGCGTGCGTGGGCAGGTCCACCGACTGCGCGTTCGGGAACGGAATCGCGTGCTCCATGATGTTGCCGTCGTTGGCGACCATGTGGTACGGCACGCGATTACCGGCCTCGTCGATGATCGCGATCTTGATGTAGCGCGACACGCTGCCGTTCAAGATACGGAAGCGGTAGCGACGCGCCCTCACCTCCATGTACGGCTTGTACAGCCAGTTGACCGTCATGCGGTCGCCGAGGAAGCCGTCGAGATTGAAGATATTGAACCAGAGCTGGCCCGAGGCGTCCCAGGCCTTGTCGGCGACCAGGAGGTTGACGTCGTAGTCGCGATTACCCCAGTCGAGCGACGTGCCGCTGGGGAAGCACATGTTCACGTTGCTCGGGTCGGCGTAGTGACAGTCGTGGTTCTCGTTGCCGCGATCGAGAACACTGTAGTAGTTCATCATCACGGCGTTGCCCTTGTAGACATTCTGGGCAGTGAAATCGAGCATGTGGTCGTGGAACCAGTGCGTGCTCATCGTCTCACGCCAGTCGCCCGGGATCAGGACATCGCCACCGCTGCCGTCGGGGTAACCCGCACGCGGATCGGTCGCGGCCGTATTGATATGATCGTTGCCCGCGATGCGCATCGGCCAGTGGTAGTCGTAGTACTCACCCGGGAAGAAGAACGCCGAGGTATAACCGTCGCTCTCGGCCGGGTTGTGGCCGGTGTGCTCGTGGGTGGTGATCGTGTGCAGACCGAACCCTCGGTTCGCGCCCGCATCGATCGGCAACGCGGTGTAGTGACGGAACAGGATCGAGCGCCCGACGCGGGCCTGCAGAAGCTTCGGCGGCAGCGTGCCGTCGAACGTCCACAGCGCCGTCGGATCCTGGAACGGCATGTTCGGGTGGAAGCGGATTCCCATGCCGGCCGTGGTCCCTTCGGAGCCTGGCACGCCGGTCGTGTTGTGGTAGAGCCCCCCGGGCGCGAACTCGCCCAATGCGTAGCCGTGGCGCTGCTTGCTGTCGCGCATGCCGCCGTTGTCGCGCGCGCCGGCCTGTGCCGACTGGAAGTACTCGTCGGGGTAGAACTCGTCCCAGCGCTGGTGGGCCCAGAGCTCACCCGGCGGACGGCCGTCGGCGACGGTCTGCGCGAGCGGACCGATGCAGTTCTCGATCATCGGCTCCCACGGATTGGACGCGCTGGTATCGACCGCCCGGGTCGGCAGCGGGTTGGCGGGCTGCAAGAGGAACGCCTCGAGAGCGGCCCCGTCGGGCGGACTCGTGCAGTCGGGCACCGAGGGCAGACTGAGACAGGTCGGGCAGCCGGCGGTCGGCATCGGTTCGGTGCCGAACTCCTCGAACCGCAGCATCTGCTGCGAGAAGTCGGCCGCACCGAACAATGGGCTGGGAGGACCGCCGGT
>SPBQ01000469.1 GCA_004525875.1 Myxococcales bacterium | reverse complement strand
ATCGAGGACGAGGGGAAGCGTCATCTCGAGAACGATCGCGACGATGAGCTCCGGATCATCCGGCAGAGTGCGCTCGCGCAGATCTCCGTGCTCCTGGAGGGCAAGGAGGCCGTGACCCGCCTCACCGACGACACCCGTAAGGTCCTCATATCCAAGGGCGATACGATCTCGCGAGAGCTGCTCGAGCAGATGCCGCCGAGCTACTGGGCGGAGGTGAAGATCAACGACGAGACCTCCGAGGAGGAGGTCTCTCGCGTCGCGGACGCCATGAACGCGCGCAGTAACACGATCAACGCCCAGTTCGACGCGAAGATCGAGCGCCTGTCGCAGGGCGACGAGCTGGCGCCCGGCGTCATCAAGATGGTCAAGGTGTTCGTGGCCATCAAACGCCGGTTGCAGGTCGGTGACAAGATGGCCGGTCGTCATGGTAACAAGGGCGTCGTTTCACGAATCGTTCCCATCGAGGACATGCCGTTCATGGACGACGGTACGCAGGTCGACGTCTGCTTGAACCCCCTCGGCGTCCCGTCACGAATGAACGTCGGCCAGATTCTCGAGACACATCTCGGCTGGGCTGCGCGTCGGCTCGGCGAGCAGTTACACGATCTCGCCGGCAAGGGCGACTGCGAGGCGGTGCGGGTCCTGCTCAAAACGAGCTACGAGGGCGAGGGTATCGCCGGCTTCGTCGACGGCCTCGATGACCCCGACGCCATGCTGCTCGCGTTGAAGGCCGCTCGCGGCATCCACATCGCGACGCCGGTGTTCGACGGTGCCACCGAGGATGAGATCTTCGCCCTTTTCGAGAAGGCCCAGTTGAGCGAGACCGGCCAGTGCCGGCTGCGCGACGGCAAATCGGGCCATCCTTTCGACATGCCCGTTACCGTGGGGATCATGTACGTACTCAAACTCCATCACCTGGTCGACGACAAGATCCACGCCCGATCCACGGGACCGTACTCGCTCGTCACGCAGCAGCCTCTCGGCGGTAAGGCTCAGTTCGGTGGCCAGCGACTGGGCGAGATGGAAGTGTGGGCGCTCGAGGCCTACGGCGCTGCGTACACGCTGCAAGAGATGCTAACCGTGAAGTCCGACGACGTGGCCGGTCGTACGCGCATGTATGAGGCCATCGTCAAGAACGAGCACTCGCTCGAGCCGGGACTGCCCGAGTCGTTCAATGTCATGGTGAAAGAGCTCCAGTCGCTGGCGCTCGACGTACAGCTGATCGAGACCGAAGAGGAAGCGGCCTAATGGAAGATCTTCTCACACAGCTCTTCGACAAACCGAAAGATCCGCGCAGGTTCGCGGCGATCCGCATCGGACTGGCCTCGCCCGAAGTGATCCGTTCCTGGTCGCACGGCGAGGTGAAGAAGCCTGAGACGATCAACTATCGGACCTTCAAGCCTGAACGCGATGGGCTGTTCTGCGCGAAGATCTTCGGACCGACGAAGGACTACGAGTGTAACTGCGGCAAGTACAAGCGCATGCGACATCGCGGCGTCGTGTGCGAGAAGTGCGGCGTGGAGGTCATCCAGAGCAAGGTCCGGCGTGAACGCATGGGCCACATCGAGCTGGCGACACCGATCGCACACATCTGGTTCACCAAGAGCCTGCCGAGCCGTATCGGAACGCTGCTCAACGTTACGCTCAAAGAACTCGAGAAGATCCTCTACTACGAGAGCTACATCGTGGTGGATCCCGGCGAGACCGATCTCGAGGAGAGCAGTCTGCTCACGGAGGCAGATCATCGCGCCAAGACCGAGGAGTTCGGACCCGGCTCGTTCGAAGCCTCGATGGGCGCGGAGGCAATCCGCAAGATCCTCCAGGAACTGAACACCGAGGATGTCTCCGAGCAGCTGCGCATTCAGCTCGGGGAGACCAACAGCGAGGCGAAGCGCAAGAAGATCATCAAGCGCCTGAAGGTTCTGCAGTCCTTCCAGCATTCGGGCGCGCGTCCGGAGTGGATGATCCTCGAGGTCATCCCCGTCATTCCCCCGGACTTGCGTCCTCTTGTGCCGCTGGACGGTGGCCGGTTCGCGACATCCGATCTGAACGATCTCTATCGCCGCGTCATCAATCGCAACAACCGCCTCAAGCGGCTCATGGAGCTGAACGCGCCGGATATCATCGTGCGCAACGAGAAGCGGATGCTGCAGGAGGCGGTCGACGCGCTGTTCGACAACGGCCGTCGTGGCCGGCCGATAACCGGCGCCAACAAGCGGCCTCTGAAGTCGCTGAGCGACATGCTCAAGGGCAAGACTGGTCGCTTCCGCCAGAACTTGCTCGGCAAGCGTGTCGATTACTCCGGCCGTTCGGTGATCGTGGTGGGCCCCGAACTCCGGCTCCATCAGTGCGGTATCCCGAAGAAGATGGCGCTCGAGCTTTTCAAGCCGTTCATCTATGGGCGACTCGAGGAGAAGGGGCTCGTCACGACGATCAAGAGTGCCAAGAAGATGGTCGAGAAGGAGCGGTCCGAAGTCTGGGACATCCTCGATGAGGTCATCCGCGAGCACCCCGTTATGCTCAATCGTGCACCGACGCTGCATCGCCTCGGGATCCAAGCGTTCGAACCGGTGCTGATCGAGGGTAAGGCCATTCAGCTTCATCCACTCGTCTGCGCCGCGTTCAATGCCGACTTCGATGGCGACCAGATGGCGGTCCACGTCCCGCTGTCCATCGAGGCGCAGGTCGAAGCTCGCGTGCTCATGATGTCGACCAATAACATCCTCTCGCCAGCGCACGGCAAGCCGATCATCGTCCCGACCCAGGATATCGT
>SPBQ01000121.1 GCA_004525875.1 Myxococcales bacterium | reverse complement strand
CTCGAAGCGCTGCGCGGCCGAGTGGCCGAGCTCGAGCGCCGGCTCGAAGCGCTGAGCGTCGCTACCGAGCGGCTCGATCGTCGGACGGGATGCATGAGTGCCTCGACCAGCGACACGTACTTCACCGGTTGCAATGTGCACGTGAGAGACGGAAGCGGCGATACTGACGGCGAGACCAATGGCCTCGGCAATCTGATCGTCGGCTACGACGAGGCGTACGTTCTCGGGTCACGGCGCACCGGTTCCCACAATTTCGTGATCGGGTCCGAGCACAGCTACACCAGCTACGGTGGCATCGTGGCCGGGTTCTACAATACGGTCAGTGCGCCCTACGCATCGGTGACGGGAGGCGCGTTCAATACGGCGTCGATGAACCGCGCGGTGGTCGGGGGAGGGGAGCGCAACAGGGCAGCCGCACTCGCTGGTGTCGTCGTCGGCGGCACTGACAACGTTGCGGCCGGCGAGCACGCCTTTGTTGCGGGCGGCGCCGGCAACGCTGCGCGGGGCAAGCAAGCCGCGATTGTGGGGGGAGCAATGAAAAGCGCGCCGGGAACCGCGGCGCTGGTCGCGGGCGGCTCCGGCAACCGAGCCGAAGGCTTGTGCGCGAGCGTGGCTGGTGGCGAGCTCAATCAGGCGCTGGCCGCGAACGCAGTCGTGACCGGCGGCAGCTACAACCGTGCCTCCGGAAAACGATCGTCAGTGACGGGCGGTGTTCGTCTGTCATCGACCGGAGACGACACGAGCGTGCGGGGTGCGGGTGTGTCTCATACGGACGCGCCCGACGCCGAGCACGCACCGGCCACCGTGCGCGGGGGACAAGAGGCGTGGGCGGAGTCGATCCGGCGGCCCGAGCAGACGGCGGGCGCCGGCGCCGCGATCCGGGACGCCGAAGTGGAGCCGGCTTGGTATGGTGACAACCCATTCAAGCTCGAGGGACGCGACTTTAACCCTCGGGTGGGTGACCCGCTCGCGGAGTAGCTCGCCCTGCGACATTACCCGTTAGCCGCATAACGGCGCCTCCCGGGGGGGTAGCTCGCGGCCTGCGAGCTACCCGTTACACCGCATAACGCCGCCTCCGGCGGCTTGCCGGGCCCCGGTTGCAGAAACTACCTAGACAACTAGGCGCTGTGGAGCTTAGCTTCGACGTCGACACTTTACCGGAGTGTTTGCGCGAGCTTTGCGGCGTACGCCGCCCCGAATCTTTGTCGAGGAGATTCGGGCGCAGGCCGGCGCGACGGCCTTCGGAAGGTGCGAGGGCGAAAAAGGTGGATATCAACACATTCGCAACGGTAGCGGTGCTCGTCAGCGCCGTCGTCACGCTGGCCGGGGCCATGGGGTTCATACACGCCGCGTCGGATCTTCCCGACACCAACGTGGACGACGACATAGCGTCGCTGTTCTCGCTGGGCGGCTCCTGACCGAGCGTTCAGATGGCCGACAGCGTGCGGGCCAGACGCCGGTCGCGCCCGTAGAAGTCGCGCCGGAAATGCACGGCGCAGGTATCGTCGATCCACGCGGTGAGATAGGCGAGGTGGACGGGGACACTGGCGTCCAGATGCACGGTGGACCGATCGCTGCTCGCAATCGCCTGTAACAGCCGCGTGCGCGACCATCCCTCCGCTCCACTGATCAACCACTGAGCGAGATCGAGCGGCTTCTCCACGCGGACGCAGCCGTGGCTGCGCGTGCGCACACTATCGACGAAGGCGCCCTGCACCGGCGTGTCGTGCAGGTAGACGTCGAAGCGATTCGGGAAGACAAACTTCATGCGGCCCAGTGCGTTCTCGGGGCCCGGGTCCTGGCGTAGACGGTAGGGGAAGTGGCCCGGCCCGAGCTCCTCCCAGGCGATCGTCTCCATGTCGAGCTCGTCGGACGGGATCTCCAACTCGTAGACGCGGAAGCCCTTCGAGCTCAGATACTCCTCGTCGGTCTGGATGTTCGGGAGAATCGTGCGGACAGCGATCGAGCGCGGGACGTTCCAGAACGGATTGACGACAAAATGGGTAATCTCGCTGCTGAGGATCGGCGTCTGCCACCGGACCGATCCCACGACGACGCGCATGTGGATATCGGCGACGCCGTCTGAAACAAGGTCGAGCTCGGCTCCCGCGATGTTCACGAAGATGTGGCGCTCGCCGAGATCGCGTGCCAGCCGACGCCACCGTTCCATGTTCAGCGCGATCTGCTGAGCGCGGCGCGCGGCGCTCGTGTTCAGCGCGGCGAGTGTCCCGGGACCGACGACACCGTCGGCCTCGAGCCCGTGGCGGCGCTGGAAGTCGCGCACCGCAAGGTCGAGTTGACCATCGAACCACTGCGGAAAATTGGATTCCTCGTCTGCGCGGGCCGCGCCCGGCTCGGCCGCCAGCCGGGCGCGCAGGATTGGGACGCGGACGTCGCGATTGCCGAGCTGCATGGATCGGCCCGGCGGGACCTCCAGCCAGCTCTGCTCGCTATCGACGCGCCGATATACGGCCAGCGCTTGCGCCAGCTGCCGGTAGGCCTGTGTGCGTGGCAACAGCTTGGTGAGGCTGGCGAACACTCCGTGGCTACGCACGGCGGACTCCAGGTAGGCAACGGGATCCTCGAGTCCCTCGGCGGCGAGCTCGTTCTGGTGCAGGCCGTCGTCGTGCCGCCCGACCAGCGCGTGGGCGGCGTAGGTGAAGTAGGCATCGGTCGCGAGCAGCTCGATCGCTGCGCGCTCGGCCGCGGTGGCTTCGCCGCCCGGCGACGCGCCCTTGCCGAGGTCGGACAGCAGCTGCGTCAGTGTCGTCGCGTGGTAGTCGGCGGGGTCGAGGCCTTCACGACCCGACGCGCGCACCGTCTCCACGAGCTGCATCACGTAGGGGCGCGGTCCGTTAGGATCCGTCCACGCTGGTGCGAACGTGCGCTCGTCGTAGAAGCGCCGCACGAGCTCGAAGGCTCTCAGCTCATGGTCGGCGACCATCGGTCCGGCTTCACCCGGCACCGCGAGGCGGCGCGCGATCTCCATGCTGACCGGCTCGATGACGTCGGCCTGACCGGCGTTCGCGTGAGTGTGGGCCAAGTGCAAAACCACGAGCGAGAGCGCTGCAGCGTGGAATGCCTGGAGACGGAGCATCCTTCGATTCTTCGGTCCGCGGCGAAGATGTCAATAGACGTGACCGGACCGATCGAGATCAGCCCGGCGCTAGGGCCTCCAGCACGCGCCAGTTCGGCTGCGGCAGTCCGTCCGGGTTGAGCGGCTGGACGCAGACATGGTTCGCGCCGGCGTCGAGATGCGCGTTCACCCGTTCCGAGACGGCCTTCTCGTCGCCCCACGCGATGCAGAGATCGACGAGCCGGTCGCTGCCCCCGTCTTCAAAGTCGGAATCTTCGAGCCCGAAGCGCTTGAGCGCACGACGGTAGTTGGGCAGTTCCAGGTACAACGCGAGGGCCCCGCGCCCGATCGTACGCGCTTTTGTCGCGTCGGTCTCGAGTAGGACCTTCTGCTCCGGGCACAACCACGAGCCGCTGCCGAGAATCTCGCGTGCGAACGCCGTATGTTCGGGTGGCATCAGGTAGGGGTGGGCGCCACGCGTCTTCTCGCCGGCCAGCGCCAGCATTTTCGGGTGCAGGGCGCCGATGACAACCGGCGGCTCCTCGACGGGAGCGGGCGCCAAGAACGGCGCCGCCGCCATCGCCTCGAGGTATCGGCGCATGAACGTGAGCGGCTTGTCGTAGGTGTGGCCGCGCAGCCCCTCGACCATCGGCTTGTGGGATACGCCGATTCCGCAGATGAACCGGCCACCGGACTGCTCGGCGAGAGGCTTCGCTGCCGCGGCCATGCTCATCGGGTCGCGTGCGTAGATGTTCGCGATGCCCGTGGCGACATTGAGCTTCGTGGTCGACGCCAGCAGCCAGCCCGCCGCGGCCATCGCTTCGCGACCGGCCGCTTCCGGAGTCCACAGCGTGCCGTAGCCGAGCGCTTCGATTCGCTGAGCCGTCTCGGCCAGCTCGCCGGCGGGTAGCGAGTCGCAGAAGTAAAAGACTCCCAGTCGGCCTATGTTCATCGTTCGAATCCTCCGGTGCCGGCGATCGTGCGGAGTATCGCCGCGCGTGAGATTCCAGGCAACGGAGCGAGTCCAGCGATGCGCGTCGCTCTGTCCGCTTTCGGTTGGTGCGTGCCGGCAGCCCGGGCTACGGTGCACCGATGGCCGAGACTCGAGGCGCCAACCGGAGCTCGCGTGTGCCCTCCGGGCGCGTCGAGAGGCTCGCGCGGCTCGGCGTGATGGCCGGCGGCCTGGCCGCCGGTGCGGTTGCCGAGGGCGCACGCCGTCTCATCAACGGCGGTGAGAAAATCACGCCCGCCAAGCTCCTGCTCACCGAACGCAACGCCCGTCAGCTCGCCAAGAACCTGTCGCGGATGCGAGGGGCGGCCATGAAGCTGGGGCAGCTGATCTCGCTCGAGGGCGACGTGTCCGTGCCGGCCGAGTTTGCCGACGCGCTGACCAGTCTGCGATCCGACAGCGACATGATGCCGCCGGCCCAGCTTCACCGTGTCCTCGGCCGCGAGTACGGGCACGGCTGGGAGAAGCAGTTCAGCCACTTCGGCGAGGTGCCGGTCGCGGCGGCGTCGATCGGCCAGGTGCATCGCGCCGTCACGCGCGACGGGCGCGAGCTGGCGCTGAAGATCCAGTATCCCGGCGTCGCCCGCAGCATCGGCAGCGATGTCGACAACCTCGCGACACTGCTCAAAATGACTCGGATCCTTCCTAGTAGCGTGAAGATTGATCCGATGGTCCGCGAGGTCAAGCGGCAGCTTCGTCGCGAAACCGACTATCTGGCCGAGGCTCGGTCGCTGTCTCGTTACGCGGCGCTGCTCGCTGACGACCCGATGTTCCGCGTGCCGCGTGTCCACGAGGATCTCACGACGAAACGCATTCTGGCCATGGACTACCTCGAGGGTCGACCATTGCAGGAACTCTGGGAGAGCCAGTACTCGCGCAAGATCCGCGACAGAGTCGGGACGGCCATGCAGCGGCTGGTTTTCCGCGAGCTATTCGAGTTCGGCTTCATGCAGTCGGACCCGAACTTCGCGAACTATCTGTTCTCGCCCGAGAACGGCACTCTGATCCTCCTCGATTTCGGCTCCGCCATCGAGTTACAACCGCAGCTGTCCGACGGATATGCACGCCTGTCGATCGCCGTCGTGGAGAACGACCGCGAGACGATTCGCGAAGTCGCGATCGACTTCGGCCTCATTCGCGAGGATGAACGTGAGGACCGTGTGTCGGCCCTGACCGACCTCGTGATCTTGTGCTGCGAGCCGCTACGCGCGCGGGGCTCCTACGATTACGGCCAGAGCGACCTCGCGGCACGCGCCCGCGATGCGGCGCTGGATCTCGCGTTCGAGCTCGGCCTGCTGCGGCCGCCGCCGCCCCAGGCGATCTTCATCCACCGCAAGCTGGGCGGCACGTTCCTGCTCTGTCGCCGCCTTGGCGCTCGCATCGACACGCCAGCGCTATTCCGCGAGCACTTGCCGCGCGCCGCCTAGGCGTTCCCTTAGTACGCGAGAGCCTCCGCCTGGAGCTTCTCCGCCACGGGCTGCGGGAGGCTGGTGCTCGTCGTCGAGCTGGTGGGGCCCAGCATCGAGATGCTGGTCGTCGACGTGGTCGTCGTCGGCGACAGGCACTCCTCGGTCTCGAAGCCGATGTCATCGACGCCGACCGATCCACGCGCAGTTATGGTCAACGTCACGACGCCTCCGACCACTTCGAACGCGCGCGATGCGACGCCGTTGTTGCCTGTCGCGGGCAGCGTCTGAGACTGGACCAGGTTCCCTTCTCCGTCGAACATCTCGACGAGTGGCATCATTTCCGTCGTCTCGACGTCGATCACGGTGATCTCGTGGACGGATACCGGGCCGATCGTCGAGAAATCGAACGTCAGTCTGACGGCGCCGCCGCCCTGGTCATCGGGATCGTCGACGAGCCCGTCGCCGTCATCATCGACCAGGTTCTCGGCGATGATCGCGATTTTCCCCTGAGGCAACGAATTCCGGAACGAAGAACCGGCCTCACCTCCCTCGCCGATGCCCGGGCCGCCGAAGTCCTCGTTCGGCGTGCCGAGATCTGTGTCCGCGCCCGTGCAGCCGCCGATGCAGGCGGAGTCGAACGCGAGCGCGGCGTTGGTGCCTTCGTCGAAGTTGGAGTTGGTGCCGAACACATGAATCGGACCGAGTCCCGAGACGGCGTCGACGGACGAGACCACCTCGCCGCCGATGAGGCCCTCGAAGTCGATCACTTCCATCAACCCTCCGACGGGTTCGCCCACGCAGTTGCCCGCGCCGTCGCAGACGTCATCTGCGGTGCAATCGTCGTCGTCGTCACAAGGGGCGCCGGTCGCAGCCGACGCGTCGTTCGAGCACTGCTTCGGTTGCCCGGCGCAGGAGTCGACCGTGCAGGCGTTGCCGTCGTCGCAGTCGGCGTCGGTGGCGCACGCGTCCGGCATATCGCACACGCCGCAGACGTCGCAGGCGTCGGCGCAGCAATCCCCTCCCTCGAGGCAATCCGGACTGCAGAAGCAGTGGCCCGGGGCCTCCTCCTCGACGCAGGAGCCGCCCTCTTCCGCGATCGCCGTACATCCACAGTCGACCGCACAGCTCGAGTCGGTCTCGTCGCCGTCGCAGATGCCGTCCCCGCAGGTCGACGGGGCCATCGTCGTGCTAGTGGAGCTGGTCGTGCTGGTGGAGCTGGTAGTGCTGGTCGTGCTGGTGGAGCTGGTAGTGCTGGTCGTGCTGGTGGAGCTGGTAGTGCTGGTGGTGCTGGTGGTGCTGGTAGTGCTGGTAGTGCTCGTAGTCGTGGAGCTGCTTGAGCTCGTGGTCGTGGTAGACGTAGACGTGCTGCCAGCGCCCAGCGTCGTCGTCGGCATGTTGCACATGATCGACGTGATCTCCACGGTCGGGCTGACCGGGTGGACGTCGGGGTCGCTCGCGTCCG
>SPBQ01000545.1 GCA_004525875.1 Myxococcales bacterium | reverse complement strand
TAGAAGCCGAGCACGGCCAGGGTCATGAGGACCTCCCAGTCGTGAATGGTGTCACGCCCCTTGCCTCCGGGCGCATCCAGCTTCGGCAGATCGAGCGGGCCGACCAGGCCCATCGACTCGCCGGGCAGCAGCAGCTCCGTGTCGTTGCCGCAGTTCTCGAGATAACTCGACGTGTAACCGTTGGCCGGGTCGTCGTCGATCGCGCAGCGACGCGCCTTGCGGTCGATGATGTAGTGCCAGAACAGCTGTCCGGTGACGAAGAAGGTGGTCTGCTTGTTGAGCCACTTGATCCACGTCGGCCGGTCGAACGCGATCATGCCCTTCCACATGTTCCGGTTCGTGGTGCCCGGCACGAGTGTCGGGCCGTTCGGTGAGCGCTGGAACAGGGCCGTCTGCTTGTCGCCGTCGTAGAACGGAAGATCGAAGTCGATAACCGTCTCGAGGCGCCAGACGGTTTGCGTGAAGCGCGACTCGAAGAAGTTCATCGACCAGCCGATCGTGTGGACGTACGGCGCGAAGTACTCCAGGCAGAGCTCGTTCTGACCCCACGGCGCGCCGATCGTTCCCTCCGGTCGCCGCAGACCGTCGCAGTATTGCTGGGCGGAGAGCTCGCCCGGTTGCGCAGGCAGGCCCGGGATGCCGAGCGTGTCCTGAACGAAGAAGGTCTTGTTCTCCGGCACGCCTCGAACGATCGCGGTGGCTGAGCCGTCCGGGCTCCACCTCTGGTAGAGGTAGTTGAGCGTCATTTCGAAGCCCTTCGGAGTGATGAAGTGGAATCGCACGCCGAACTGGCTGTTCTCGAGGGGATTTCGCTTCCAGTCGCCCTCGTGGAAGAGCTCGGTGCCTTTCATGAGGCTCTGGCACTCGCCGTCGGTAGCGAACGCGCAGAAGCTCGACTGCAGAGCGCCCGTGCCCTGCGCGTTCTTGATCGGATCGAGCAACCGCACGCCCCAGGGATGCGGCATGAACTTGATCGAGCCCGGATACCAGTCGCCGGGGTTCCAGTAGGCCTCGAGGAAGGGCTGGGACAGGGGGCCCAGCTGCTTGAAGTCGTACAGCGCCTTGACGTTGAAGAACGGCTTTCGGAGGTCGTCGAAGCCGAAGCCCGGCGGCGGGAACTCCTGGAAGAAGTGCCAGCTCAGATCCAGCGTGTTGGCGCGGTCGAGCATACGGAAGCCGTCCGACTCGCCCCATACGATCTGCTGTCGGCCTATACGCAGCGTGAGCGGGACCTGCTTGAAGTAGAGATCCATGTACCATTCGCGAAGCTTGTTCTCGAACTTGGCGCGCTGGCTCTGCTGCTGCGACAGGCTTTCGAGCGATCGAGCGCCGGCCGGAATGGTGTCGCCCTGGAGGTCGGTCTTGTCGTGGATGCCACCCGGCGTGATGTCGTAGACGCTGTCGTACGTGCCGCGGTAGAGCAGGAAGATGTCGGACCGGTCCAGCCAACCGTTCTTGTATCGGTTGAATGCCTTCCCGCGCTGCAGCCACTTCCACTCGAAGCGCAGCCGCAGCTCGTTGCGCTGCATGATGAAGGCGAGCTTGTCGAGGTTGCGATGGCGGACCAGGTTGGTCGTGCGAAGCCGACCCGAAATGTCCATGTCGCCGTACTCGCCGCCGCGATACAGGGCCCCGGCGGGTTGCGGCAGGACGGCGACGCCGAGCAACAGAAAGAGTACTCCGAACAGTCTCCTCGTCATCTTCATCGGTGGGCCCCTTTCCCAGGCTGACTGCGTTTTTGCAGCGCGAGTCAGGCCGAGCTATCACCTCGCCAACCTCTGTTCAAGGCAGTTGACGAGGCATGATCTGTTGCGTTGAACTAGTTCTCTGAACGCTTCGCGACGTGAGGCTCGCGCTCGTGGCCCGGGCGTCACGACGCGCAGGCGAACGTGTGCTAGCGCGCGGCCGGACGTGAGTCGAGGGGTGGGGTGGGGTGGTGACATGTGACGAGCTTCACGACCGGTCTGGACCGGCGGTGTCGGCTCGGGCCGGTGTCCACCGCCACCGCGCTCTCGGCGTGAATCCGCGTGACGAAGCTACGCAGTTTCAGTAGGTTACGCGGTCGATAGCAGCGATGAGGAGAAGGATCGGGTCCGGTGGCCCGGCCGGTCTTCAAAACCGTGATG
>SPBQ01000511.1 GCA_004525875.1 Myxococcales bacterium | reverse complement strand
GAGGCGATGACGGTTGCCGAACTCGACAGCGATTCTCGCTCCGTCGCCGCGACGTCGCGCTCGCGATGGCGGACGCGATGAAGACCACGGTGGCGGTCGGCTGGGCGTCTCGCGGCATGCCGGGGAGGCCGATCATCACATTCGCGCCGCCGCCGCGGCGGCCGAGGCGAGCGGGAACACGACGCGCTCCACCCCCACGCGAAGGCAGTAGTTGTAGAGCCGCACGACGTGCTCGTAAGTGACCGTCGGCCCTGGATCGATCACGACGATGTCGTCTGCGGTGAGCTCGTCGAGGCGCGTGCGCACGCTGTCGAAGCCGAACGCCGGCCAGTCGTTTATGAAGTACTGCACGCGCGTGCCCGTCTGGACCATACGGATCACGACCTCTTGATTCTCTCTCTCGAGATCGAGCGTCTCCTCGCGGTAGTCGTCGCCGAGGGCAAGCTCGGACGGAAGCAATCCCTCGATGGTTGCGAGCGAAATCGTGAAGAGGAAGTAGGTGAGCAGCAGGAACACCGTATCGATCAGCGGCGCCATCTGCAGCTCGCCGGTGCCGCCGGCGGGCCGGGCTCGATCCGGCTTGCGCATACTATTCGAGCTCCGCCTTGTCCGGATCGCGTTGGAGGGCAGCGAGGCTCACGTTCGAGATGCCCGCTTCCGCACTCATGCGCATGACCCGCTGCACGGCGTTGAACTCGCTCCCCTTGTCGCCGCGGATCACGACCTCGACCTTGTCGCCTTCCTCTTGGCGCGCCTGGAGATAGGCAAGTACCTCGTCGCCGCTGTGGAGGGTGCCGCCGATCATGTACTTGCCCGAGCGCGTGATGTTGACGGTCACGAGCTCTACGCGCTCGTCGGTTACCTCGCGGGCCTGGTCCGCGTCGGGCAGCTTCACGAGCTCCTCGCCCTGGTGTCCGAAGCGGATCGACATGATGAAGAACGTGATCAGCAGAAAAGCCATGTCGATCATGGCCGTGATCCGGAAGCCGACGTGTCGCGGCCGTGTGGAGCGGGCGGCCTTCACCGATGGTTCTTCTTCAGGGGCTCGACGAGCATCTCGGCCGTGGAGGTCGCGGCGGAGACGGTCGCGTCGACCCGATTCCGGAAGATGCCGAATGCGTACAGCGAGGGGATCGCGACGATGAGCCCCATCACGGTGGTCATCAGGGCTTCGAAGATGCCTCCGGCCAGACGGCGTGGGTCGACCCCGCCGACCGAGACCGAGATCTGATTGAACGAGTTGACCATTCCCATGACCGTGCCGAGCAATCCGAGCATCGGTGCGATGTTGGCGATGATGTTGAGGTGCTCGATCTTGCGCAGCAGCCTGCCCGTCATCTCGTCGGCCGCGTCCTCCATCCCCTTCACGACAGCGTCGTAGCCGCGATCGTGCTCCTTGACGCCTCGCGCCACCACGACGGTGAGGAAGGAGGGCGAGTTACCGTCGAGTTTCGCCTCGACCTCGGCGTAGGCTTGCTTCTCGACCAGGCTTTTCAGCGCCGCTCGGTCCTCTTCCGGTGCCAGCGCGCGCAGTCGGATCGACATCGCGTACTCGACGGTGAGCGCGACGGCTATCACCGACAGGAAGATGATGATGTAGCCGACCCAGCCACCGAACTTGATGAGGTCGATGAGGTTGTAGTTGAGCGCAGCACCGGTTTCCTGGCCGGGCGATTGACCGCGTGCGAGCGCGGGGAGGCCGAGCAGTAGTACGGATGCGAGCAACGCACGCGCAGTCCGTAGCCGGACCTGGCGGTCGGCCGTTCGAATCAATCTCATGGTCGATGTCTCCTGTTCCTGTGTTCTTCGCCCGTCCGGTGTCAGTCGACTTTTCCGTACCGCGCGACTTCCTTCTGCCAGCGCGACCCGAACGCGAAGTACAGGATCTGCTCGGCGAGCTCGGTATCAGAGCCCAGTGCGGCCATCTCACCGCCGCCGCTGGCGGCGATGTCCTTGTAGCTGTCGCGCACCTGCACGTAGAAGTCGGGCAACGGCGAGAGCTCGTCGGGCGGCTCGCCGTAGAGCCAGACGTGCATCTTGTACTCGTATTCCTCGTGCATGCGGCGCGTGAGATCGATCGCACTGACGACGCCGCCCTCGTTGCGAAACTCGACCGAGAGCTCGCGAATCGCGCCCATGTCGTCCTGGTGCGGCGGCGAGCTGCCGACGAGGATGATCACGCGCTTCGCGCGACGCCTCCAGCTCAACTCGTCGATGGCCGCTTCGAGTCCCTGCCGAACACCTTCTTCCCAGTCCCCACCGCCCTCGGCCTGTAGGTTCTTGATGAACGACTCGATCTTGCTGGCGTGGAAGCTCAGGTCCGACCAGCGTACGACACAATCCTCGCCGCGATCGCGAAACGCGACGACTCCGACGCGGGCGATCGGCACGAGCGCCTGGATGCGGCCGACCAGCGCGACGGTACGCGCCTTGATGTCCTCGATGACGTGCTGCATGCTTGCGGTCGCGTCGATCACGAGCACCACGTCCAGCCCTGTCTTGCGCAGTCCGCCGATGAACGTCCCGAACTGGCCGGAGAGCG
>SPBQ01000053.1 GCA_004525875.1 Myxococcales bacterium | reverse complement strand
GGCACAGACGCCCTCGATCGTCGAGGGGTCCTTCAGCTGGCCGCGGCGCGCCTTGCGCAGGCTCGTGACGGCTTCCTCGTAGCGTTCGATGACGTCGCCGCCAACCAGCTCCGCGAACAGCGCAACGGTGGCCTTGCCCTCGGGCCCGTCCACCTGAACGGCGTATTCGAGCACGAACTCGTCGGCGCCTCGCGGCATTACGCGCACCAGCTCGCAGTCCTCAACGGCCAGCGCGTGGTTGTGCCCGTAGTCCCAGTGCTCGGCGAGAAGCGATCGTATGCGCGCCCCATCCATCGCCGTACGCAGACGCTCGATGACGGCGGCCCTTTCCGTGAGCTTCGCGGTAGCGGCCACGGTCATGCTTCCCCCGCGGTCGTTTGCAGCCCGAGCATGCGCTCCATGCGCGCGTCGTCGGCGAGGTCCTCGGCAGCGAGCTCGATCACGTTGCCGTCGTCTACCAGCATCACGCGGTCGGCCTTGGCGGCGGCCTCGAGATCGTGCGTGATGTACACGCAGGCCTTGCCCGCGACCAGGCGCGTGAGCGCGTCGCGGACCTTCGTTTCTGCCGTGAGGTCGAGGCTGGCCATCGGCTCGTCGAGTAGCAGGATCGGCGTATCCCGAACCATGGCGCGAGTGATCGCGACTCGTTGTCGCTGTCCTCCTGACAGTCGCGCCCCACGCTCTCCGACCATCGTTTGGTAGCCGTCGGGTAGTTTCTCGATGAACTCGTGCGCGTTGGCCTCGCGGGCGGCCGCCACGATCTGCTCGGGAGTCGCCTCGAGATCACCGTAGTTGATGTTCTCCATGACGCTGGCGTCGAACAGCACGCTTTCCTGGGGGACGACACTGATCTGCTCCCGCAACGACGCCAGTGTGTACTGGCGGATGTCGACCCCGTCGATGAGGACCCGGCCGTTAGTGGGGTCGTAGAACCGGAGCAGCAAATCGCCGATCGTCGACTTGCCGGCGCCGCTTCCGCCGATGAACGCCACTGTCTCGCCGGGTCGGACGGTGAAGCTGACGTCGCGCAGCACCGGGGCCTTCTTCACGTAGGCGAACGAGACGTTATCGAAGGCGATCTCGCCGCGCAGCGGGCCCGCCACCACTGCGTCGGGTGCGTCGCGGATCTCCGGTTCGATCTCGAGGATCGAAACGCTGCGATCGCCGCACACCTGCGCCTTGGCCAGCTGGCTCGTGAGCCCGGCCAGCCGACGGATCGGCTTGTAGAGCGCGGTGAGGTAGGACGTGAAGACGAGGAGGTCGCCTGGTGTCAACACGCCGGCGCGGACCCGGCCGACGCCGAGCCACAGGACCGCACCGGTGCCGACGGCCAGCACCACGTCGACGATGCGATTGAGCTGCCACGTGAGCCGCGTCGCGCGCAAGCCCGCGCGCATACTGTCCTGGTTCTGCACGTCGAAGCGCTGCTCTTCGTAGGCCTCGCGTGCGAAGGTCTGGACTTCTCGGATCGCCGAGATGCGCTCGGCCATCGTACCCGTGATCTGGCTCTCGCGCTTTCGTTGCTTGCGGGTGGCGCCCCGGATCGCGCCGGAGAAGCGAACGACGGTCAGCGCGAGCAGCGGGACGACGGCCACCGCCACCAGCGCCAGCCCCTGGTCCATCCACATCATGACGATGAACATGCCGACCAGGACGAGCGATTGGTCGGCGAGGCGCAGTGCCGAGGTGACGAGGAGGTCGCGCAGCCGGTGGATGTCTCCGGTCAGGCGCGCGAGGAGATCGCCGGTGCTGCGTGCGTCGTGGAACGAGTGGGAGAGCCGCTGGATGTGCCGGTACAGGTCGTAGCGGACGCGGGCGACCACGCGCTGGCCTACGCTCGCGGTGTAGTAGGCCTGCCGGTAGCGGAACCAGCCGGCGAGCACGGCGATTACCAGCATCGATGCGACGATCGCGAGCACCAGCGCGTTCTGATTGTGCGCCACCACGGGTAGGCTGTTTACCCAGGCGGTCGTGGCCGGCTGCGGGATGAGGACGGCGTCGAAGATGAGCTTCAGTGGCCACGGGCGCAGGATCTCCACGAGCGTGGCGCCGAGCATGTACAGGCCCGCGGCCGCGAGCTTCGCTCGGTAGCGACGCAAGTGCGGCAGGAAGTGAATACCGATCCGACGTATGGACTGCGTCCGGATCGTTCCTGTACGGAGCTTGATCTTCATCGTGGTGCGGCTCGCACGGTGGTTCGTTCAGCGATCAGGCTGCGGCGACGTGCTCCGTGGCCAGCTCGATCATCTTCTGCGCATTGTGCATCCAGGTCCGGCGCGCGCCCTCGATCGCCGCGGCCTGCGAGATTCTCTCGCGCAGCGCCACGTCTCGGTGGAACTCGGCGACCTTCGCGGCGAAGTCGGCAGGATCGTCCGGCGTCGCAAGCAGGCCCGTGCGTCCGTGCTCGATCACGTCGCAGAGCTGTCCGATCGCGCTGGCCACCACGGGTCGGCCGATGGCGAGGTATTCGAACAGCTTCAGCGGCGAGAAGTAGAAGTCGTCGATCGCGTGGTACGGAGCCGCCGCGACGTCGAAGCGGCGGACATAGCTCGGAATGTCCACGTAGTCGACCCAGCCCGACACGGTCACGCGACCATCGAGCCGAGCGCCGCGCACATACCCCTCGACCCACGTCCGCAGCGGCCCCTCTCCGACGATCAGCAGGTGATAGCCATCCTCGGCCGGCAGCTCGCGGAACCCGTCGAGCAACGGCTCGAGTCCGTGCCAGGCCTTGAGGCTGCCGACGAAGCCGACGACGAACGCGTCGTCCGGGATGCCGAGCCCGGTGACCGGCGCCACGTCGGGGTGGAATCGGGCCGTGTCGACGCCGTTGGGTACCACGTGACAGCGCTCGGCGGCGGCGCCCTTTTCGATCGCGTAGTCCCTTACCTGCTCGGAGACGGCGGCGATTGCGTGGGCCTTGCCGAATACCTCCGCCTCGAGCTCCGCTGCCTGCTCGGTCTGGATCAGGTCTCGGTACTTCTCCTGCTCGAGCAGCAGCGGTGCGTTCACTTCCATGAAGCACGGGATCCCGAGCCTTGCCGCCGCCCGTACGCCGGCTGCGCTCCACAGCGAGTACCGTTCGTAGATGAAGTCGAATGGGGTGCTCGAATGTTCTTCGATCAGCGCGTTCTCCACGAGCTCACCGATCTCTATGCTGCGAGTCTCTTTGGCGATGAGCTTGGCGCGAGGCTGCGCGTCGATCGCATCGTCCGGGTCGGGAACCGAAGGCTTCACCTTCACGAGATCCGCTTCGAATCCCTCCTCGCTTCCGCCCTTGCGGCCTGTGAACACGGTCACCGTGTGTCCCAGCGCGACGTATGCGTGGACCATCTCCTGGACGTGGATGGATGCGCCCTTCCGACCGAAGACCGGCACGCCGTGATCCGCCGTGATGTATGCGATTCTCATTTCGCTGCCGCCGCGGGCGTTCCCGTTCGCGCGCTGCACCGGTTGAAGATCTCTCTTTGTCGGGCGGCGTTCTTGTGGATGTCGAACTCTTCCTCGATCAGCCGGCGTGCCTTCTTCGCAAGTCGCACGCGCTCGAGTGAATCGTCGAGCAGGCGCGAGAGCGCGGCGGCGAGCGCGGCGGAGTCGTGTTGCGCGACGATCAATCCGGTTTCGCCGTCACGCACCACTTCGGGGATGCCCGTGACGTCGGTCGAGACGCACGGAGTGCCGAGCGCCATCGCTTCGAGCAGCACCGTCGGGAGTCCGTCGCGGTTGCCGTCACGGCCGACGACGCAAGGGGCGGCGAACACGGCGGCCTCGCGTACCACGTCGGCCATCTGAGCCTGGGGCCGCGGGCCGGCCAGCTCCACGTGGCTGCCGATGCCGAGTCGAGTGATCTGATCGCGCAGCTGCTGCTCGAGCTCGCCGGTGCCGATGATCACGCAGCGGAAGTCCCTGCCCTCGTCGCGCATCAGCGCGCAGGCCGAGACGAGATCGTCGAATCCCTTCTTCTCGATGATGCGTCCGACCGAGACGATCAGGGGCGCACGGTCGGCCGGTTCGCTATACGGGAAGCCGTCGAGGTGCAGGCCGTTGAACAATCGTTCCACGCCGGCGGCCGCTTCGCCGAACTTCTCGGTGAGGAACGAAAGATTGTAGTCGCTCACAGTGATAACCGCGGCCGCGTCGGCGAGCTTGCTGCGCAGATCGTCGTCCTCGACGTCCTCGTGGAAAATGTCCTTGGCGTGTGCGGTGATCGTATACGGAACACCGCAAACGAGGCTCGTCAGCCGTGCGACGGTTGCAGCCGAGGTCGCGAAGTGGGCGTGCAGATGAGTGATCCCGCGGCTGCGGACTTCACGTGCCATCGCCATGGCCTGATGCGCGTCGCGCACGCTCGCGGCGCCGGCGGCCGCGAGCGCGTCGTGCCATCCGGGAAAACGGACCATCGTCTTCTTGAGCCCTTTCCAGAAATCGGAAGCTTTGATGTCGCTCGTAGGAAGATAGGTCACCGGTGCGCGCACCCGGGAGATCGCATCCTGGAAGTGCGTGTCGTTCGGATGGCGCAGGGCAAAGATCTCGACGTCGAGCCCGGCCGCCTCATGCGCCAGGATCTCGTTGACGATGAACGTCTCGGAGTAGCGAGGGTAACGTTTGAGGACGTAGGCGACTCGGGGCTTTCGGCTCACGCGACTGATTCCTCCGTGCGGCTTCGTAGTTCCGACCGCCGTTGCCCGCGCCGTCCGGCGGCGGGGGCGGTTGGCTCGGTGCGCGGGAACGGCTTGGAGCGGGCCCCGCGGCGGGAAATTGCTTGGTCGGGAATCCGCAGACTTGCGTGCTGTCGCATTTTCACGATATCGGCCAACCTTTCATTGGGGTATCTGCCGCAGTTTTGAGTACAAAGACTCATTTATCGATCCGAACTTGACCGTTTTCCGGTGACTCCGATCCCGGCTCTCCGGCGCCTTCCGACGGACCCAAGCCCATGAACTACATGGCATTGTTCGCCCGCAACCGTAAGCCTCGAATGGGCATCGATGGTGGCGGAGATCGGCGTACGCATGCAGCCTGGTGAGCAAGCGCTGTGCCACGGAGATGGCTCCTGTGGGTCGGCCGGGTTCGCCGCGACGATTGCGCCGGCCTCCGGCGCACTGCCATTCTCTGCGGCTTACACGCAGTCGGTGGCATTCCACGCTCTTGGGCTCACGGGACGGACGGCCTGACCTTTCGAGATCCCAGGTAATCGTTGTCTTTTCCCGCGCTGGTTTTCTGGCACGACCGTTGCTGGGGCAGGATCCCATGACGTGTTTCGTCGCGGAGGTTCGTCTCATGTGTCAGGTGGTGATGTCGCGGGCGTCCGCGTCGCCGATCGGGCGATGCCTGGGTGACGACGGCCAGACCAGGGAGGATGGGTGATGAGGCGAACACTGGTAGCTCTCGATGGCAGCGGGGCGAGTCCGCGACTGCCGTCGGACGGGGCCCCACGGATCGCGCTCTATTCCCACGACACCTGCGGGCTCGGTCATCTGCGGCGCAATCTTCTGATGGCGGAGGTTCTGGCCGCGGCGCCGCTCGGGGCGCGCGTGCTGGCGATCGCCGGCGCGGCCGAGGCCAAGCTGTTCCCGGTTTCGGACGGAGTCGACTGTCTCACGCTGCCGGCCCTCGCCAAGGGATCCGACGGCAGCTACCACACTCGATCGCTCGGAGTGGAACTCGCCGAGCTGATCAGGATCCGATCGGCAACGATGCGCGCCGCTCTCAAGGCTTTCCGGCCAGACGTGCTCGTGGTGGACAAAGTGCCGCGCGGGGCGCTCGGCGAGCTCGACCCTTTACTCACCGAGCTCGAGCGTGGGGGACGGACGCGGCTGGTCCTGGGGCTGCGCGATGTTCTCGACGATCCGGCGATGGTGCGGGCGGAGTGGCAGGAGGGGCGATACGAAGAGACGATCGATCGCTACTATGACGCGGTGTGGATCTACGGCGACCGGGACGTGTACGATCTGGCCGAGCAGTGCGATCTCGCGGCGAGCGTTCGTCGCAAGGTCCACTATACCGGCTACCTGCGCCGTCCTCCGCGCGGCGACGTGACGAGCCACGCCTCGGGAGGGCCGCTGATCCTGTGCATGGTGGGAGGCGGGCAGGACGGTGCGAGTCTGGCCGAGTCGTTCGCGAGCGCCCAGCTGCCGGTTGGCGCGCGCGCCATCATGATCACCGGGCCGTTCATGCCGGAGGAGAGCCGCCGCCGCATTCGCGAGCTGTGCCGCAACAGGGTGGAGCTCGAGGTGCGCGAGTTCGTATCCGATCCCGACGAGCTCATCGCGGCGGCCGACCGCGTGATCGCCATGGGGGGTTACAACACGGTCTGCGAGGTGCTCTCTCATGGGAAGCCGTTCCTGGTGGTACCGCGCGTGACCCCGCGAAAAGAGCAGCTCATCCGCGCGCAGTGCCTGCGGGACCTCGATCTCCTGGAACTGTGCCACCCCGATCTCGCCTCGCCGGGCGCTCTGAGCGAGTGGATGGCAAAGGATCCCGAACCCCCTACGGTCGACGCGTCCGAGCGCGTCGACTTCGGTGGGCTAGACCGCGTGCGGGCCCTGGCGGCGCGTCTGCTCGCACCTCAGAGCACGACACCGGCGCGGCCGCCGCACACCTACGCCGCGGCGACGACGGCACGGCGCACGAGCTTCTTGCCCGACTGAGCTCGAGGAGCGTCAGCGCAGCGCCGAGGCCCGACCAACGATCACTTTGGCGCCGTCCTCCTTCTCGACCCAGACATCCATGTGAACCCGCCGCCGGCCGGCCTCGCGGCTCTCTTCGGTCTCCTCGGCGTGCGCGCCGACTGATTCGTTGGCCCACAGCACGTTGACGAGTCGGACGTCCATCTTGCCTCCGCCGAGCCAGCCCTCGCCGAACTCCGCGAACAGCAGCTCGGAGATGAGGCAGATGGGCAGCATCCCCTGTACCACGATGTCCGGGAATCCGAGGTTGCGCGCTTCCTGACGATCGGTGTGGTAATTGCGGGTCGGCCCCGAGAAGCGCATGCACATGGACTCGTCGACGTGGCGGCGCAGCGGCCCTATCCGGCGGCCTCCTTGCTCGCCGATCTCGAAGCGCCGATCGGGGCGCTTCTCCCGGTCCTTCGACACGACGTCGCCTGCGACCTCCTGCGACAGGAAGCTCTGGTGGGTGAGCCCGCGGCTGAGGAGCAATCCGGAGTCGTCGAGAACCCACGTCTCTTTCACGACGTAGTCCCGGCCGCGCTTGTTGTAGCGCTCGCGGATGAACCCACGCGTGCTGACGGTGTGCCCGACCCGCGCTGCATGGAACAACTCCCACTCCTGGCGTGCGTGCAGATTCCCGATGAGGTTGGCCAGATACCAATCCAGGTCGCGATAGCACTCGGAGTGGAGGAGTAGGGCAGGAGCCGCGCTGCGGTACAGAGAGGGCTCCACCTCGAGAGCGCGGCAGTACTCCTCCACCAGCGCGGCGTCGATCTCGACGTCGCGCCGGCCGAAGTCGCGTCCGACGTGAACAGGCTCTCCTTTGTAGTTCATGTGTAGTTCATGGCGTCCGGCGGATTACAACGAAGTGGCTCGAGTGAGGCAATGGCTCGTGGGCGAACTGCGGCGGCGTTGTAACGCCCGGTGATGTCGCCTATACGCTGCGCGATGGAGCAACTCCACGACGTCACCGACGAGATCGAGGAATTTCGCTATCTATCCTGCTCGTTCGTCGAGCGTGCCACCGAGGCGGAGGTCGGCCGCCGCGGGGCCGCGCGCCGTCGAAAACAGCGATGACACTTCCGTTGCCACTCGAGATGATGGGGGCGCCCGGCTCGCCGTACACGCGCAAGATGCGGGCCTTGCTGCGTTACCGACGCATTCCCTACCGGATGATCCTGAACTTCTCTGCCGAGCACCTCCGCCGGTCGCAGCCGAAGGTCGCGCTGCTTCCCACATTCTATCTTCCCGGCGACGATGGCCAGGAGACGGCGGTGACCGACTCGACGCCGCTCATACGGCGGTTCGACGCGGAGCTTCCGGGGCCGCGCGTGCGTCCGTCCGATCCCGTCGTAGCGCTCCTCGACAGCCTGCTCGAAGACTACGCCGACGAGTGGCTCACGAAATGCATGTTCCATTACCGCTGGGCGTATCCGGCGGACGCGCAGAAGGCGGCATCGATTCTTCCCCTCTGGAGTCGCATCGACATGGACGGGGAAACCCACGCCAAGCTCGCCGCGCAGTTCTCCGAGCGGCAGATCGGGCGGCTCTGGGTGGTGGGATCGAACGACATCACGGCGCCCGTGATCGAGGCGAGCTACCGCCGATTCCTGCCACTGCTCGATGCGCGTCTCCTGGAGCATCCGTTCCTGCTCGGTGGGCGGCCCTCTGCGGGGGACTTCGCGTGTCACGGCCAGCTGACCTGCCTCGTCGGATTCGACCCCACCCCCGCGGCCATTGCCCTGGAAGAGTCACCGAGGGTGTGCGCGTGGGTGGACTGGATGGAGGATCTCTCAGGGCTCGAGTCGGGCCACGACGACTGGATCGCGCGCGACGCGATGCCAGCGGGGCTTCGCGCCTTGCTCGTCGAGATCGGTCGCGTACACGCGCCGTTCCTGGTCGCCAACGCCTCTGCGTTCGAAGCGGGCGCGGAAATGGTCGAGGCGTCGATCGACGATCGGCCGTGGGTCCAGAAGACGTTCCCCTACCAGGCCAAGTGCCTGCGCTGGTTGCGTGAGGAGCACGCCGCGCTCGCGCCGGCCGACCGTGACGACGCCGATGCGTTGCTGGCGGGGACAGGGTGCGAGGCGCTGTTCGTCTGAACGCGAAGCGGGGCCGAAACTACGACGAACGTGTCAGCCCGACCACCGCGCGGGCGAGCTGTTCGCGGACGCGCGTGTCGCTCTCCTCGTTCCAGTCGAACGTTGAGGTGAGCAGAGGGCGCAGGAGCGAGAATCCGAGCACCGCGCTCCAGAGCAGCGTCGTGATCGCCGCGACATTCTCGCGCGAAGGTTCGGGGGCTTCCTTGCGGAACTCCTCGATCATCGCCTCGAGTGCCTCGCGGTCGGCACGGAATTCGTTGGCTACATCGTCGGCCGTGATGAGGCCGGTGAGAAGGCCCCACGCGCCGAGGCGCGCGAACCCCGGCCTGCGCATGAAGGTATCGAAGACCACCAGGACGGCCGGAGCGTCACGCTTCCAGAACGAGCCGTCGTCCTGCAGGCTCCGGATTTCCTGACCCATGTCGCGGAGTGTTCGCTGGAGCACGAGCTTGAGCAGCCCCGCCTTGCCGCCGAAGTAGTGGTGGATGAGGCCGAACGAGACGTCCGCCTCGCGTCCTAGCTCGGCCAGGCCGAACCCGTCGGGCCCCTTCTCCTCGAGCAGCTTCTCGGCCGCGTCGAGAATGCGTGCGATGGTCTTCTCGCGGTCGCGGCGCCGGGGCGCGCGACCGGCGGGCGACGGCTTGTCCTCGTCGTTGCCGCTCGCGCGCGCGCCGCTCTTCTCGCCGGCTCCGCCCCTGCCACGTCCGCCGTTCGGGGTTTCCGAGGCCTTGCTCACGCCGAGATCGTCACCCGAGCGT
>SPBQ01000002.1 GCA_004525875.1 Myxococcales bacterium | reverse complement strand
GCCCCGTCCCCGTAGCCCCGGGGCGTCGCGATTCCGTGGACTGTAGCGCCCGGACCCCCCATACTTTCGGGTGAGTCTCGAGATGCACGACGATCGAGCCGGCAGCAACGAGACGCGAGACGCCGCCGCGGCGGGCAGCAGCGCTTGCGTCGCCAAGATACGACCAACCGCGTTGCGCCGCTTACTCATTCAGACCTGCGTCGCCGGCATGCTCGGCGCTGCATCCACGCTGGCATTCGCTCAGACGGAGACGCCCCCGAACTTCACGATCGCGTTCCTGGGGGACCAGGGACTGGGGCCGCATTCCGAGGCGGTTCGCCACCTCATCGCCGGCGAAGGCGCCGATGCCGTCATGCATGTCGGCGACTTCGACTACGAAGACGATCCGCAGGCCTGGGAGGAGCAGATCAACGCGATCCTGGGTCCCGACTTTCCCTACTTCGGACTGGTCGGGAACCATGACCGGACCCTGTTCTACGAAGAGGGGGGCTACCAGGAGATCCTCGCCGCGCGCATGAACCGCCTCGGGATTGTCTGGTCGGGCGATCTGGGTGTGATGTCGTGGCATCGCTACGCGGGCATCTCGTTCGTCATGACCGCGCCGGGTATCTTCGGCTCGGGCGACGGCCTCCACGATCTCTACATCCGAGAACGGTTCAGCACCGATGAGGCGATCTGGCGTATCAGCGCGTGGCACACGAACATGCGCAAGATGCAGGTGGGCCGAAAAGGAGACGAGGCAGGCTGGGGCGTGTACGAGGAGTCGCGCAAGGCCGGCGCCATCGTCGCTACCGGCCACGCGCACTTGTATTGTCGCAGCCACCTGTTGAGCGATATGGATGATCAGATCATCGCCGGGACCGAGAACGTGTTGGCGTTGGCGACCGACGACCCTGCCACCGCGAGCGATGAGGGGCGCACGTTCGCATTCGTCTCCGGGCTAGGAGGCCGGCCTATCCGAGATCAGGTGCGTACGGATCCGTGGTGGGCCTCGATCTACACGGCGGATCAGGGCGCGACCCACGGCGCCCTGTTCGGTGTCTTCAACTACGCCGGCGATCCGCGACTCGCCTACTTCTATTTCAAGGACCACGCCGGCGTGGTAGCCGACAGGTTCTTCGTCGAGGCGCCGCTGCCTCGATCGACAACGACCACGACGCGACCACCGGTACCTCTGTGCGGCGATGCCACCGGCGATGGTCGGGTCTCGGTTACCGACGCCCAGGCCGCGCTCGGCGCTGCTGTCGAGCTGACTACCTGCGACGCCTGCGCTTGCGACGTCGATTCGTCGGGTTCGATCAGCACGACGGATGCCTTGCTGATCCTGTCGGCCTCTACAGGTCTGGGCGTGTCGCTCGCATGCACGGGCTGCGGGGCGTGATCGCGAAGATGATCCAGCGGCAGTCGTTTGCTCTCTAGCCGAGACCGTCGGTGTCGCTACGCCGCCGGCGGTAGGGCAGGACCAGCCGTACGGCGTGCGCGCAGAGCAGCAGACTGCGCGCACGCCGTACGGCTGAGAGCTTTTCTACGGCGTCACGAACTCCACGATCTCGACGAGACGCTCTCCGGTCCCCGGGTCGATCTCCACGATCATTCCGACGCCCGGCGCGTAGTACTTGTGCTCGATGTGGCCTGGCTCCACCGGTGTGGTGTCGGCGGTGACGACGCACGCGCCGTTGCATGATGCTGCCGGTGAAGTCTCGTCACCCGTCAGGCTCAGCACCTCGCCGATGTCCTCGGCGTCGCCGAGGAAGAACTCCTGTCGGTAGAAGTCGCCGACCTGTGGAGCCGCGAACATGATGATCCCCGCCTTCGCGCCGTCGACGCCGGCTTTCCACGAACCGTCCAGGTTGTTGAGCTCGCCGTCCTCGAAGTTCTGAGAGATCTCACCGAAGTACCAGAGGTTCCCAGCCGTGTCCTGAGCGTACCAGTCGACCGTGTCCTCGATCAGCTCGCCGTCCTCCTCCACGGCGTCGTGCACCACGACGCAGGTCACGCCGAGGATGTCGACGGTCTCGTCGGTGACGGTGACCGTGATGGTCTCGCCGTCACCCTCGTACGTCCACTCGTTGCCGGGGACCAGCGGGAAATAGGGGTTGGGGTTAGCAGCCATGGCTGCCGGGCTGACGAAGTCGGCCGCATCGATCTCCGGATCGTAGCGGTCCGGACCCAGGCGATCACACACATCCTGGCGGCCGATGCACTGCTCCACGCACTCTTCCATCACCGCGTCTCTCTCGTCGCGTGCGTCGGACTTGCACTCGGCCCGGTCGCTGGATTCGTTCCGGCAGTTCCCGATCGCGATCCAGTAGTCGTCCAGGACCTCGTGGCGGCAGGCGCGCCGAGCGGCCGCCGACGTGCGTGTGCAGACACCCGAGGTGCTCAGGTCGCACGCATCCTGCGCCCAGCCCTGCCCGGCGGTGCCGGTCACGCCTGCGGCGAGGATCACCGCCAGCAGCGTGGACAGCGAAAGCAGGTTCGTCTTCGAACTCGTTGTTCCGATCATGGTTTCCTTCCTTCCCGCAGCTTCGTTCCGTGCGGGCAGATGTCGGGGCGCCGGCATGGCGCGCGCGACGCGTTCTCGTGCATTCTGCGGTTCGCCCCCGACGGAGGCGTGATTGATTTGGCATGTAAATGCCAAATCAAGCCATGCCTGGACAGTACCCCCTCGCGGCTCGGGGTGTCAATCTATTTGGCAATATTTTGCCAAAATTAATTTGGCATGATGCTGCCAAGCCGTGTTACAGGTAGAGGTGAGGCCGGCTGCCGGGTCCCGCGCGGGCTCCGCGAAGCCGACGGACGATGGCCGAGCAAGGTAGCGAGACCTCGAAACGCGCGCTGAGCGCGGCGCTGTACCGGATCTTCCGGTCGCTGGCGCGTCTTTGTCTGCGCCACGGGGTGCCGTACGACCAGGTCAGCGAGCTGGCCAAGCGCGCATTCGTCGACGTGGCGGAGCTCGAGTTCACCATCCCGGGCCGCAAGCAGTCGGCGTCGCGCGTTGCGCTGCTCACCGGGATCCATCGAAAGGACATCGCGCGCATGCGCGCCGCCGAGGCCCCCGGCGACGCCGCTGCGTCGACGAAGGTCGCCGCAGCGGCGCGCGTGATCGCCGGCTGGCGGCGCGATCGGCGTTTCCTGGACCGTCGTGGGCACTCGATGGCGTTGCCCTTCGACGGGGACGGCCCGTCTTTCATCGAGCTCGTTCGTCGTTACGGTCGCGGCGACCTTCCGGCTCGGGCGGTGCTCGACGAGCTTCAGCGAGTGGGCGCCGTCACGCAGCTGAAGGACGGAAGGATCCGGCTCGCGGCCACGGGCTATGTCCCGCTGACGACGTCCGACGAGAGCATCGAGATTTTCGGTAGCGACGTCTCCGATCTCGTCGCCACCATAGATCACAACATTGCCGGTGCCCCCGACTCAGGCTTCTTCCAGCGAAAGGTGGCCGACGACAATCTGCCCGTTGAGGCTCTCGAGGACATCGACGGCCGTATCCGGCGCGAGGGACAGGCGCTGCTCGAGAAGCTGGACCGCGTGATGGCGCGGCACGATCGGGACACCAATCCGAAGGTCGAAGGATCCGGGCGCAAGCGAGCGATGCTCGGCGTGTACTTTTTCGCCGAGGACGTCACGGAGGAAGACGAGTGAGAGATTCAGCGTTCGAGCGACTGTTCGGTTGCGCGGCGATCGCGGCGACGATCGTGGCATCGATCACCGTGGCGGCCTGCGGAGGCGGGTTCCAGACGGGCGGCGGGATCTCCGGAACCTCGGTGGTGTTCGGACAGATCGGCGGCTTCGGCAGCATCATCGTCAACGGGATCGAGTTCGACACGACAAATGCCGTGATCACGCTGGAGGGAGATCCCGCCACCGAGAACGATCTGCGGCTCGGGATGGTGGTTTCGGTGCGTGGGATTGTCGATCCGGGCGGTCTGACCGGCACGGCGGAGATCGTCGCGATGGAGGACCTCTTGGAAGGGCCCGTCGAGGGCGTCAACGTCGGCGACGGCACGTTCATGGCGTTCAGCCAGCTCGTGATCACGGATGCCGAGACCGTGTTCGACGGCACGACGCTGGCGACGCTCGTGGCCGGCGAGGACGTGGAGGTCAGCGGTTTCTACGATGCGGATGGCAGCGTGCGAGCCACGAGGGTCGAGCGCAAGCTCGTGGGCGTCGAGATCGAGATCAAGGGCACGGTGTCGAGCCTCGACCTGGTGGCCGAGACGTTCCGTTTCGGTCTTCTCACCATCGACTACAGCGGCGCGCTCCTCGAGGGACTGCCCCCGGGCGGTATCGTCGACGGCTTGTTCGTGGAGGTGGAGGCCGCCGCGCCCGCCGCCGCCGACCTGCTCACGGCCTCCGGCGTGGAGACGCTCGATCAGATACTGATGGCCGACATCGGCGACGCGGCCGCCGTCGAGGGCTTTATCACCGCGATAGTCTCGGCCGACGAGTTCGTCGTGAACGCGACGCAGCAGGTGATCATCACCCCGGATACGCGTTTCGAGGGCGGGGATCTCGGCGACGTCGTTCTCAATGCTCGCGTCGAGGTCGACGGCACGATCGACCAGGACGGCGCGATCATTGCGAGCGAGATCGAGTTCCTGGCGCCCTGAGCGAGCTCTCGCTCGCCCTTGCCGGGCTGCATCCAGCGTCATGCAAGGCGGGTCGCACGCAGGCGAGCAGCCATCGCCGCCGACGGCCGCGTCCGTTATGGATTCAAGCCGCCTGAGGTGCCATATAGCGGGGCCTCGCACGCCGACTCACCGACCCACGGAGGAAGCTCATGAGCGATACCGCCGATACCCGCCAAACGACTGAGACGGACATCCACGTCGACGCGCAGATTTCCCTGCTCGAGCAGGCGAAGATCCAGGCGCAGGTGCTGGTGCCGGGGCTGCACGCGCTGCGTACGGAGATCGGCAAGGAGCGAGCCGACGCCCTGGTCGGCCGCGCGCTCGCAGACTGGTCGCGAAAGATGGCGCTGGGCGTCGGGGCGAAGCTGCCGGGAACGCCGCGAGAGAAGTGGGACACGATGAACGAGGAGATGATTCGCAGCGTCGGGTCGGATGTCGAGTTCGACGTGCTCGATCATGGCGACGATCGATTCGACTTCAATATCCACGGTTGTCGATACGCCGAATTCTTCAAACAGCTCGGCGAGCCGGAGCTCGGCGCGGTCCTGCTCTGTGACATGGATTTCCACGCGGCCGAGGTCGGTGGCGACGATGTACGCCTCGAGCGAACGCAGACGATCATGAAGGGGGCCGAGTACTGCGACTTCCGCTACCGTTTCAAGTCCGGAGGCGACAGATGAGGCGAGGGGCGGGACAACTGACTTGGCGTCAGGCGAGGCGCGGACTGACCGCGTGTGCAGCGACCGTATTCGTGCTGACCGGTTGTCACGGTTCGGAGCGCGAGTCGGAGGAGGCGCTTTCGGCCGAGCATGTCCACGAGCAGCTCGTCGCCCAGAACGCCGAGTTCGAGAAGACCGTCTACCGCGTGACCGACGGCGTCTATCAGGCCGTCGGCTTCGGGCTCGCGAACTCGATCATGGTCGAGGGCGATGAGTGCGTGTTCATCATCGACTCGATGGCCAGCCGCGAGACGGCCACCGAGGTGCGCGCGGCGTTCGAGGAAATCACGACCAAGCCGATCGCTGCCCTGATCTACACGCACAATCACGCCGACCACGTGTTCGGTGGGCTCGGCTTCGTGCCGGACGGGGAGATCGACGTCTACGCGCACTCCAGTACCGAGAGCTACATCGATCGGGTCGTGAGCATCATCCGTCCGATCATCTCGATGCGCAGCGCGCGGATGTTCGGCGACGTCCTGCCGCGCACCGGGCCCGACGCGATGATCAACGACGGCATCGGCCCGTTCCTCGAACTGGCCCGCGGTGAGGGGACGATCGGCCTCATCCGCCCCAACAAGACGTTCGACGATGTCCTCGAAACCGAGATCTGTGGCGTGCGCGTTCACCTGGAGCACGCTGCCGGTGAGACCAACGACCAGATCTTCGTGTGGCTGCCCGACCGCAAGGCCCTGATGCCGGGCGACAACGTCTACCGGGCCTTCCCGAACCTCTACACCATCCGCGGCACGCTCTATCGCGACCTGATGGCATGGGTGCGCAGCATCGACCGGATGCGCGAGTTGAAGCCCGAGCACATGGCGCCGAGCCACACGCGTCCGGTGTCGGGCGCCGAGCAGATCCAGGAGATCCTCACGGCTTACCGCGACGCGATCCAGTTCGTGCACGACCAGACGATTCGCGGCATGAACCAGGGGCTGACGCCCGACGAACTTGTGGAGGTAGTGCGCTTGCCGCCGCACCTCGCGAGCCACCCGTACCTCCAGGAGCTGTACGGGACGGTCGAGTGGTCGGTACGCTCGGTCTTCTCGGGCTATCTCGGCTGGTTCGATGGCGACACCGCGACGTTGTCGCCCGCACCGCCGGATGACCGTGCGCGCGGGTACGTGCAGCTTGCCGGCGGCCCCGAGGTGATGGCGAAAGCGGTTGGTGCCGCGCTCGACGCCGGACGGTACGCTTGGGCGGCCGAGCTTGCCGGCCACCTGCTGCGTGCCGACCCTTCGAGTAGCGGGGCCCGATCGCTGAAGGCGACCGCCCTTCGCGAGCTCGGGCGGCGCAGCGTGAGCCCCAACGGCCGCAACTACTACTTGACGCAGGCGCGCGAGCTGGAGGGCAAGGCGAAAATCGCGCCCGATCTCGAGGTGACCGACGGTATCCGGGCGTTCCTCGAGACGATCCCGATCGGCCGCTTCATGGCGGCCATGCCGGTCTTTCTCGACGCCCAGAAGGCCGCCGACGTGGATGTGGTGGCGGGCTTTCGCTTCCGCGACGTCGAGCAGGGGTACGCGTTGCACGTGCGCCGCGGGGTGGCCGAGTTTCGCCCCGAGTTCCCGGAAGATCCGGACGTCTCGATCACCACCGACAGCACGGTCTGGCGCGAGGTCGTCCTCGGCATTCGCAACCCGGCGCTCACCCTGGTATCGGGCGATGTAGAGGTCGACGGCGGCCGGCTCGACCTGGTCGCGTTCCTGAGGATGTTCCAGTGAGTGGAGGCGAGCTTTGAGCGACGAGCTGACGGCGTCCGACGAGGGCCCGGAAGAACCGGAGACCGGCAACACCGAGACCACCGACACCCCGAAGACGGCGGGCAAGGGGAGGGTGCGCGAGCGGGCGCGCAAGGACGCGTTCCGTTGGATCTATGCGGCCTACATGGTCGCGCTGGTCGTCGCGCTGATGGTCGGCGGGTCGATGTCCGGCTCCCATCCGATGCTGATCGCGCTCGCGGCCGACGTCGCCGCCACTGTCGTCATCTTCTGTTTCAGCTTCGCGTTCGGCAATTCGAGCTTCTACGACGCCTACTGGAGCGTCGCGCCCCTTCCCATCGCCATCTACTGGGCGGCGACTTCCCCGCTCGAGGCGAGCGTCGTCCGGCAGATCGTTGTCATCGCGCTGATCCTGGCGTGGGGCGCGCGTCTGACGTCGAACTGGGCACAGGGCTGGACGGGCCTGTCGCACGAGGACTGGCGATACGAGAAGTTCCGCGAGAGCTACCCGCGAGCTTACTGGTTCATCAGCCTGGGCGGCATTCACCTGATGCCCACGCTGTGGGTCTTCGGCGGATTACTGCCGGTGTACGCCGCCGTCGGTGTGGGGACGCAAGGGTTCGGCGTGATCGACCTAGTCGCCACCGCTATCACCGGCGGCGCGATCTGGGTGGAGGCCCGTGCGGACAAAGAGCTGCGCGCGTTCAAAGCCTGGCAACCGGACGGAGAGGAGGTGCTGTCCTCAGGGCTGTGGGCGCTGTCGCGTCACCCGAACTACTTCGGCGAGATGACGTTCTGGTGGGGACTGTTCGTGTTCGCGCTCGCCGCCGACCCTGCCTACTGGTGGACCGGCATCGGCCCCGTGTCGATCATGCTCATGTTCAAATTCGCGAGCTTGCCGATGATCGAGGGGCACATGCGCGAGCGCCGCCCGGGTTACGACGAGCGTACCCGCGGCACCTCGCTCGTAGTTCCGTGGCCGAAGCGGCGCGACGGTGCCGAGGCCGAGCGCTGAGCGTCGCCGCGCGCCAGGCCATCGGAAGGCACCGCTGCGGCTGGGCGCGCAACGGTCTCGCGATCGCGTACCACGATCGCGAGTGGGGCGTTCCGGTGCACGACGACCGGCTTCTGTTCGAGTTTCTCATCCTCGAAGGTGCGCAGGCCGGGCTCAGCTGGGACACGATTCTCGCCAAGCGCGAGGCCTATCGCGAGGCTCTCCACGGCTTCGACCCGGAGCGCGTGGCCCGCTACACCAAGCGTGACGTCACCCGCCTGCTCGGCAACGCCGGCATCGTCCGCAACCGGTTGAAGATCGAATCTGCGATCGGAAACGCACGCGCGTTTCTCACGGTCTGCGAGGAGATCGGAAGCTTCGACGCCTACATCTGGCGGTTCGTCGGCGGCAGGCCGAAGGTGAACCGCCGGCGCCGCATGGCCGACGTTCCGGCGGTCACGCGCGAGGCCGAAGTGCTGAGCAAGGATCTCAAGAAGCGCGGCTTTCGCTTCGTGGGCGCCACGATCTGCTACGCCCACATGCAGGCCACCGGGATGGTGAACGACCACCTCACATCGTGCTTCCGCTGGCCCCAGCTCGGCGGGCGCGGCTAGAGCCGCGGAGTTAGTCGCTTCAGGCGACGTTCTTGTTCCGATTGATCCGCGAACGGCCGAGCCCACATCGTCGTCCATGATCGTCGTCCGACCAGCTATGGATAGCGTTTTCTAGGCGTGTCTCGATGCAGCCTCGAAGCGCGCTTTGAGCTCGCTATCCGTGCGGTCTTCAAGGACGCGGCCGTCAATGTCGCGAGATCCGACTGGCGGGACCCGCGTGCTCCCGGACTCCGATCGGCGTCCGCGCCTCGAGCTGCCTCTCGTCACACGTACCGGTGATGCAGCCCGCCGACGCGTAGTAGCGCGACGACTTTTGCATCAGCCGACGGCCTCGGCGTCACTTGCCGTCTGGCGCCGCGGCGGGTGGACCTTCGGCCCTGCTGCTGAGCGGTGGGGAGGTAGGTAACATGATTCGGCGCATGCTCACGCCGTGTACGTGGTCGCCGTAGTAACCAGATAGGTCGCGCACGATGTTGAAACCGAGCTTCTCATACAGGGCGATCGCCCGCGTGTTGTCCGCCCGCACTTCGAGATAGACGCGATGCACATCGCGGACCACCAGTTCATCGAGCATGTCGGTGATGAGCCGCTTGCCGACGCCCCGGTCCTGGCAGTCCGGATCGATGGCGACGGTGTAGATCCGGCCGGTGACGTGCCGCCCGGCGTGACGCACGAGGCCGACGCACCAGCCGGCGATGCTGATCTTTGTTTCGCGCGAGCCTGTGCCTTCGGCTACGCGCGGGATGGCGTTGGGATTGGCGAGCAGTCGACGGACCTGCCGGGCGGTGAAGGCGATGCCCGGCGGGAAGCAGGAGTTTTCGATAAGCAGGATCGCGGGTAAGTCGTCGACGCGCGCGGCGCGCACGATGAGTTCGGCCCGCTTTCCCTTACCGGAGGACGGGTGAGGGCGAGACTGAGAGCGAGTTGGCGTGAGCGTGCTCATCTCATCATTCGCGGCATGCTTCTGTTTGGTAAAACATGAGACAGTACTGGAGAACCGACAACCGCGGGACGAGGTTTCCCGCTTCACGCCTGCGGTGCTTCTCGGGGCGAAAGCATGCCAGTGGATCGTAGGTTCGGGGCCGCTTTCCGGACCGCGCTCCAGCGTCCGATAACGGGCTCTCTGTAGACTCCGAGTCTCCGGGAGCCCTCAGCCGCACGCCCCGCAGCGCCGTAATCGCTGATGTATATAAAAGCGGCCCGCCGTGTCCAGCAACCATTGCATCGCCCTGTCCGAGTGTCACTTCATGACCCTCGGGTCCATGGAGGACCTGAGCTACTACCCCGGCGGCGAGTCGAGGCCCGAGCCGCGCGCCCAACGCGGTCATCGAATGGATGGAGAAGACCGGCGTCGACCGCGCACGACCGTGCTCGTCCATTCAGACCAGGGCTCGCAGTATGGCCGTGACGATTGGGCGTGCTTCTGCCGAGACAACAACATCGAGGTGCGCATGAGCTGTCGCGGTGAGGGCTGGGACAACCCAGTCGCCGAGTCATTCTCAGGCAGCTTGAAGAACGATCGGATAAAGGAAGTGCATCCCCAGCGGGGAAGTGTCCACGAAAGCGGGTCAACTCCAAAACGCGGTTCGAACTCGCTAACCGTATCGTTTCAGCGTCGCGTCCGCGTCTGCCGTCTCTGTTGACTCGGCGGCTCTGAGGCCACTATGGTTGCCTCGTGATCGTGAAGAGCGTGCTTGCCGGCGAACGCGCCGGAGCTCTACTCTGCCGCATCGGCAATCGCGGCTCGTAGCTCCTCATTCATGCCTACATCCATGCCCGCCACGCCCGGCACCTCGACTCCCGCGATCCGCACGCTCTTGCTGTGCGACCTCGTCGCGAGCACGCAACTCGTGGAGCGCATCGGCGACTCGGCCGCTGCCGATCTGCTCGCGCGTCACGACCGCGTCGCGCGTGACCTCTTGTCCACTTTCAACGGCAGGGAAATCGACAAGAGCGATGGCTTCCTGCTGCTGTTCGAGCGACCCATCGAGGCGGTTCGGTTTGCGATGGCCTATCGAGCGAGGCTGCGCGAGCTTGGCGCCACGTTCGATGATTCGGCGATGGCCTCACGGGTCGGTATTCACCTGGGCGAAGTCGTGCTTCGCGAGAACTCGCCCGAGGATGTGGCGCGCGGCGCAAAGCCTCTGGAGGTGGAGGGACTGGCCAAGGCGATTGCGGCGCGCGTCATGTCTCTTGCCGGCAACGGACGCATCTTGCTCACGCGTGCGGCTTACGACTTCGCACGGCGCGCCTCGGTGGGGATGAAGGATGAAGCGCCGCTGCGTTGGGCGGTACATGGGCACTATCGCCTGGCCGGCGTCGAGGATCTCGTCGAGGTGTGCGAGGTCGCTGAGCCGGGGGGAGCAGGCCTGACGCCGCCGCCTGACTCGGAGAAGGCGCATCGTGCGGACGCTGAAGGCAAGCCGTCGGATGTCCTCGATGCGGCACAGGCACTGGCGCTACCGACCGATCATGCGACGAAGGCCCTGCCCGCCGAGCCCGTTCTCGCCGTGCTGGCCTTCGACAATCTGTCGAGCGATCCCGAGATGCAGTTCTTCTCGGACGGCGTCAGCGAGGAGATCATTCAGCGGCTGTCGCGCGGGGCGAAGCTCAAGGTGATCGGTCGCACGTCGAGCTTTCAGTTTCGTGGCGAACGCAAGGCCGAAGCCGCGCAGAGCCTCGATTGCTCCCACGTCCTCGACGGCTCCATCCGCCGTGCTGCGGGGCGCGTGCGTATCAGCGCACATCTGGTCGAGGCGTCGTCACGGACGACGTTGTGGTCGGAACGCTACGACCGCGGCCTGGAGGACATCTTTGCTGTCCAGGATGAGATCTCCGAGAACATCGCCGGTGCGCTCCATCAAACGTTCTCCAGCTTCTCGACCCGGGCCGTCGATCCGGCTGTCTATGACCTCTATCTGCGCACCAGCTCGAGATCCTACGCACCGGACGAATTGCGGACGCATGTCGGCCTGTTGGAGGTCGCCACCCAGCGCGCGCCGCATTTCGTGGAGGCCTGGGGACGGCTCGCGTACTTGCGAGCGTTTCTGCACCAATATTTACCCTTTGCCGATCGCGCCGCGAGCGCCGGCCTGGTGGCGCGCGAGGCGGCCCACGCCCTGGCGCTCGATCCGCAGAACGTCGACGCCATGACGGCGCAGCTCTTCGTCACACCACCGTTCGGACGGTTCGTCGAGGGCGACGCGGTCTTGGATCGTATGCGACGAGCGCCCGGTTCGGGCGACGGGCGTCGATACGTCGGTTGGTACCTCCGGACGATGGGCCGGGTTCGCGAAAGTCTCGAAGAGACGGAGCGCACATATCGATTGGACGCGCTGGATCCGATGTCCGCGAACATGATCGCGCTCGCGAGGATGGCCGCAGGACGCGTAGCGGAGGCGGTGCCTGTCTATGAGGACCTCGTAGAGCGGGTACCCGACATGAGCTTCCCGGTTTCGAGCCTGCTGCGGGCCCATGCCTTCCAGCAAGACTGGGCGGCGGTCGACCGATTGCTGGCGCTTGCAGCGAAGCGGCAGTTGCGCGAGTTCCAGGAGGGCCTGCCGTTCATCCGAGCCAAGCGCGAGCCCACGCCGGAGAACATCGGCGGTTGGCGGAGCGCTCTTGAAGCCCATGTCACCAAGACGGGATGCGTCGACGTCTCGCGCCTGGTGTATTCAGCGCATCTGGGCCTCGTCGAGGAAGCTTACCGGGCGGCCGAGACCGCTCGGCTGGGGCCGGTTGGAACCAGCGACGACATCATGGGCCCGGACGGCTACCGCACCTCGCTGTTGTTCCAGGCTGGAATGCCCGAATTGCGCAACGACCCGCGCTTCGTACGCCTGTGTGCGCGGCTGGGGCTCGTCGAGTTCTGGATGGCGACGGGCAAATGGCCCGATTGCGCCGACGAAGTCCCCTACGACTTCAAAGCCGAGTGCGCCAAGGCGCAACAGATCCCGAAAGAAGAGTTCGGGTTTTGACCAGTGAACTCGCGTGGAAGGTGAGGCTGTGTGAGCTCGCTCGCTTATCGGACTCTGAGGCGCTGCTCGAAACCGTCCTGAAAGGCGTTCTCCGTCGGCACGACCGATTGGCGAGGCTCTTTTAACCGGGCCCAGGACGGCCGCTCGTAGGGGAAACGGATCCCGATCCTGATCAATCCCCACCACATCGCGAGTGAACCAATGACCGCTCTCTGCGCCTATCCGTCGCCGCCTCTGTGCGGGCGTTGTGAACTTGTGGCCAGCCAGGCAGCGGGGCTTTCGACAGTCAAGACGATCCGACAGACTTCTCAAATCCGGTGCGCGACGTACCCCCGGCATCGGAAAGGAAGTCAATGGACCACCCGCAGATTCGTAACGTCGATAAAACCGAAACGGCGCGGGCCGTGAGCGTGCAGGTAATGGCGTTCAGCGCCGACCCCGTCATGCGCTGGCTGTGGCCGGACCCCCACGACTACATCAGTCACTATCCGGCCTTCGTGCACGGCTTTGGCGGACGCGCGTTCGAGAATGGAACGGCGCACGTCAGCGAGGATTTCTTCGGGGGAGCGTTGTGGCTTCCTCCGGGTGTGGGAGCCAATGCTGATGTACTGGAAGCGATTCTCAGGGAGACTGTAGCGGAACCGGCCCAGTCCGAGATCTTCTCCATACTGGAGCAGCTCGCCGCGGCGCATCCGAAGGAACCTCACTGGCACCTGGCCTTCATCGGTGCCGACCCTGCCCATCGCGGCAAGGGAATTGGGGCCGCGTTGCTCACTCACGCACTCGAGCGCATCGATGCAGAGCGTCTGCATTGCTACCTCGAATCATCGAACCCGCGGAACATCTCGCTGTACGAGCGCCACGGCTTCGAGTTAGTGCGCGAGATCCGCGTCGGTGGCTCACCGCCCGGGTTCCCGATGATCAGGCGTCCGCGCTGAGCTCGCGCTGTAGGTCGTAACTGTGCGCCGCGTCCGTTAGGGGGTGGCAAGGAATTTGTGGATCGAAGTCAGTTTGAGACTTCCTGCATCGCCGAGAGATGAACCGCACTGCTGCTGATGCTCTGGACGGCGCGCGCACGGAGAAGGTTCTGGCGCGCCTAGGGTTTGATACCGCTCCGCCGGTGACGCTCGTCGGCCTGGCCGCTGTATACGACGCATGGTGCCGCAACGTACCGTTCGACAACGTTCGAAAACTCATTCACGTGCGTCACGACGACCCTGCGCTTTTGCCCGGCGACGATCCCGCCGATTTCTTCGATGCATGGCTGAGCCACGGTTGCGGCGGAACTTGCTGGGCCGGCAACGGTGCTCTCCATGCCCTGCTGACGAGCCTGGGGTTCAGCGCACAACGGGTAGTCGCCACGATGATGGTCGCACCCAACATCTCTCCGAACCATGGCTCGGTCGTCGTCAATATCGAAGGCGGCGACTTCATAGTAGACGCATCAATTCTCCACATAGAGCCGCTCCCCATGCGCGCACATGAGGAATGTCGCATCGCCCACGCGGCATGGGGTGTGACCGGCATCTGGGTAGACGGGCAGTTCAGAATCCGTTGGCGCAATTTTCTCACGTCGGACTGGATGGACTGCGGCATCGACACGGTGGGTGCCGAAAGCACGGAGTTCGCCTCTTTCCACGAGCTCACGCGTGTTTGGAGTCCGTTCAATTTCAGCCTGAGTGTGAACTCCATACGTGGAAACAGTCGCATTGGAGCCGCGCTCGGCAAAGTCATGACCTTCGACGAACGAGGCGAGCACGCGGCTCGACCGGTGGAACTACCGGAACGCCGGCGGTTCTTGGTCGAAGAGGTCGGCATGAGCGAACAGATCGTTCGGGAGCTGCCCGACGACATCCCCATCACACCGCCGCCGGGCGCGCGTTCTTGACGACCGACGGCTCCATGGCGCGTACCTCGCCGTCGGAGGCGAAGAACGCGCGTGAGAGGCGTCGAGCCGCGTAGTCTACAGATACGACGTCAGCGGACGCTGCCCCAGCAACTCGACGCAGCCTCGACGCGCTCAATACTCGCTTCCACTACGATGATGCTCAGCCGACTCTACGTGCTCGTGTACCGTGGACCACGACGCGGGCTCACGCCATGCGCCCCTCGCGTGCCGCCATGAGCGGCTCAGCCGCGCTCATGGGGTAGTAGGGCACTGCAGCTCGAGCGGGATACCTACTGCCCGGCGCAATGTCCGCAGAGCGTCGGATGCGCTTACCGAACCCGAACGATCGACGTCGCAGATGCACGGCGCACACGAGACCGCCATGACCGACGACCGCAGAATAAACAGCGCGTCTACGACGGAAGGCTCGTCGGCCAAGCTGGCCGGCACGCCGCACGATGATGCGCACGACACGCCGTCGCAGTGGCTACAGCGCGGGTCGCACGGCGGTGAGCCCACGCAGCTGCCATCGCTGCACGTGTCACCGGTGGTGCATGCCAAACCGTCGTCGCACGGATCGGAGACCTGGATTGCGGAACAGCTGCCGAAACCGTCACAGGCCGTGACTGTGCAGACGTTTCCGTCATCCGCGCACGGTGTGCCGGCCGGAGTAGCACAGCGATCGCCAGCTTCGTCGCATACCGCAGAGCACTCAGCCCTTCCAGCGCAAGGATCGCCCGTGTGCAGGGCGCAGAGCGCCGCCGAACACGTATCCGTCCCGTTGCAAAACGAGCCGTCCGAACATGGTGTCCCGTCGGGTGTGGCGGCGTCGCTCCGGCAGCTCTGTGCCACGCACGCGTCGATCGTGCATGGGTCGTTGTCGTTGCAGTCCGCATCGACCGTGCATTCGGCAGGCGGCAGCGTGGTGGTGGTCGGGCTGCCCGAGTTGGCGCTGCCCGGCGTTGGGCCTGCGCCCGCGTCGGCATGCCAGTTGGTGGGGTCGTCGGCCGGCGCACGCGGATCAACCCGTTCGAGCGATGCTCCCGCACCGGCGGCAGCCTCCGGCCACGGGTTGAAATCGACGTACTCGACCTCGTCGACGACGACGTACGGAACGTACGGTGCCGGATTTCCCGATCCGCCGCAGATGTCGCCGTCGTCTTCGGGCCCATCGGGCTTGGCCAGACGCACGCGATCGCTGAAATTGTTGAGACCACCGTCATACGGGCCGAATACCCGAACCGTCGCGTTCAGTGCGTAGACATCGCGGAACTGCGCGAGCAGGTCCGGTCGTAGGACCGGATCGAACGAGACGACGAGCAGGTAGCCGTGCGGCTCGATGGTCGCGGTGAGCGGAAATGCGAAGTCGATGCCTCCGCTGATTTTCCAAGGGAAGGTGCCGTCCAGGCCGAACCCGGTGAACAGCTCTACGGGAAGGTCCGAGAGGTTGTGTAGCTCGACGAACTCCGGATCGACCGTAACGCCGGGCCCGGGTGGTGGCGGGTCGTACATGATCTCGTTGATCACTACTGGGCTCACGAGAGCGGCGCTGTTGGTGCCACCGCGGGTCGGCGAGAGGAGCCGGCCGAAACGGTCGCCGCCGTCCGGGATACGTCCGAGGGCGACCCCGTTATCGACCGCGCCGAACTCGACGAAATCGCGGGCGCCGGTCGGTATGCCGCCCGCAGCCGCAGACAGGACTGCCTCGTCGCCGCAGGGAGAGCTCAGCGCGAAGCCCAGCTCGACTTCGTCGAAATCCAAGAAGCCGCCGGGCTGGATGACGGTGCCCGGCGGAATGACGAATTTCGTCAAGTCCGCGAAGCTGTCCGACAGATACCAGCCGCCGATGGCGACCACAGCCGCACTCGTGTTGACCAGCTCGATCCAGTCGATGCCGGGATCCGAGTGGACGAACACCTCGTTGATTCGCACCGTCGTCAGCGGGGCGTACGGTACGACGCTGCGCAACACCGAGAAGTTCTGCATGCTATTTCCGCTGTCGAAGACGTTTGGCAAGCCGAAGCTGCTCGACTGGCCGTCCTGATAGTTCGACTGCGGCGAGACGTCGGCGCCGGGGTCTTGCTCCAGCTTGACGACCTCGGCGCCGCCTACGCCCGCCGGCGGCTGGATGCCTTCCCCGGCGGGGCCGAACACGAGGTCACCCAGAGCGTCGCGGATCGTCAGCTGCCATTGCGCACTCGACACCTTCCAGTTTGCGGCAGCGGGGTCGCACGACGGTGCCACGCAGGATACGACCGCGAACTCGCCATCGTCTTCACGACTGGCACGCGCGTTGATCCACCAGCGGCCGGCGGCCGGCTCGTATGGGCCGGTCTGGCTACGCAACCGCTCGGAGACCGTGACAATGGTCCCGCTGCGCAGATCGGACCAGATGTCGGCCTGGGTCAGCTCGAGCAGGAAGGTTTCCCTGTTGAGCGGATCGTCCGTCGCGTTGCTCACCTCGAGCCTCCAACCGCGAGCGTCCAGATGGTCGGTGATGACGACCAACTCGAACCAGTCTCCGCCGTTGCCGAGTCGGCGCCCCCAAAAAGGATCGCTACCGTCCTGCTCGAGTCGCCGGCCGTCGCCGACTGCATTGTACTCGTTGAGCACGAGGTCGGCTGCGCGTGATTCGCCCATGCACCACACGAGCGAGCACAAGAGCAAACCCGCAACCACACCCACCGAGAGCCTCCACGAGAGACGACGACAACGCATCCGACGTCCGGCCACGCCCGCAGTGCGAGTTGTGTCGGCGCCGCCCGCGATGCGTCCGCAATCAGTCGACCGGGGCACCGCTGCTAGGGTCCGGGGCAACTCGCGTCGGCGCTACCGTTGTCGAGAGCGTCGCAGTCGCCGACGGCTTCAAACGCCGCGTTGACCGACTGGCAGGCGCGGCAGCGTACGGCAGTATCGAGGCATGTTGCGGTCAGCGCTTCGTCGGTCGTGGCGCACCCGGGAAATGCGAGATCCAGCGCAACGCCCTTACCGCTGCAGCTCTTGGCGACCTCGGCGCGCACACGCCCGCTCGTTGCGTCGCAAGCAGCGGCGACCTTGCCGCGTACGTCGCTGCCCAGGCACTGAGCCAGAGAGCGGGCATTGTCGATGGAGGCGGAAGCCAGACCGCTCTTGAGGCAGGCAGCGAAGTCTTTGAGAAGCGTGCCTTCGCATTTCTGCAGCCGCTTCAAGATCAACTGCTGGCACTTCGCCCCGGTCGCGTCCGTCGCGGCATCCAAGATCGATGCGTCGAGCACCGCGCCGAAGCCGTGATGCATCAGCCCGCCCTCCTCGTCCACGGCCGCCGTGCTGATAATCTCCGGATCGCTCGGGCCGAAAGGCGGCAGCTTGGGGACACCTCCCTTGCCGAGCCCCGTACACCGCTTGGTGAAATCGGTCGATGTCTTGGTCTTCGCCTTGGCGACCCGCGCCAGCCCGTCGAGTGTCAGGCACGTATCGATGGTGACACCGTCCGCCAAATCACCCTTGCTACCGAGCTCGATGCAGTTGGCATTTTCCTTGCCCTGCGTCTTGACGACTCGTGCGAAGTCCTTGGCCATCGTGTTGACGCACTTCTGCTGGTCCTTATTCGGAGGCGACTCGGTCGAGTTCATGCCTCCGGGAGTGCCGGCGTTGTCTTTGTTGGCCGCCCAGTTCCCCGCGTCGGAGCCGTTCGCTGTCCCGTCGATGCGCTCGAGTGAAGCGCCGAGCCCGTCGGCCGCGTCGGGCCAGTCGCCGAAGTCGAAGTAGGAAACCTCGTCGATCAGGACGTAGGGCACGTACGGGCTCGGATTGCCGATGCCGCCGCAGACATCGCCGTCGGCGTCCGGCGTGTCGGGTTTGCGCAGGCGAACTGCGTCGCCGAAGTTGCTGAGCTTGCCGCCGTAGGGTCCGACGATCTGAACCGACGCATCGATGCCGTAGATCGTCCGAAAGTCGGCCAGGTCGGTGGCCGCTGCGCCAGGGTCGAAGTTGACGACGACCAGGTACCCGTCGGCGGCGATCGTAGTGCCGGTCGGAAACTCGAAATCCACACCGCCGCTGAGCTTCCACGGCTGAATTCCGTCAGGCCCGTAGTCGGTGAACAGGGCGACGGCCGCGGCCGACGTATTGTGGAGCTCGACGAACTCCGGGTCGATCGTCACACCGCCGAGCGGCGGCAGCGGATTGTACATGATCTCGTTGATGACCACCGGGCCTACGGATTCACCACCGTTGGCCGCACCCTTCGACGGGGTAGCGAGCCGAGCCAGACGCAGATGGCCGTGCCCGTCGGGAGCTCGACCGAGCGTGGCGCCGTTCTCGACCGGCCCGAAACGAACGAAATCCCGGGGCCCGGTCGGTGCCAGCCCGTCGCCGACCGACAGGATCAACTCATCGCCGCACGGCGCGCTCAGTGCGAACCCGAGCTGTGTCGCATCGAAGACGACGAAGTCGCCGGCCGCCACGATGGTGGGCATGGGGATCTGGTTCTTCGTGAGGTTGGCGAAGCTGTCGGAAAGATACCAACCGCCGATATCGATCGGGTCGCTACTCGCGTTGTACAGCTCGACCCAGTCGACAGCTGGATCCGAGTGCGAGAGGAGCTCGTTGATGCGAACGGTTGTCAGCGGTTCGTAGGAGACCACGCTGCGCAAGGTGCTGAAGTTCTGCTGCTGGGTACCCGCGGAAAATACGTTGGGAGCGCCGAACGTGCTGGACGTGCCGTCGTTGTAACCGGATGTCGGCGTGATCGCTGCGGTCGGATCTTCCTCGAGCTTGAAGATCTCCGTCGAGCCGATCCCCGCTGTCGGCTGGATTCCCTCGCCCGCAGGCCCGAACACCACGCTTCCGAGGTCGTCCTTGATCGTGATCTGTGAGTTGTTGTTCGAGACCTTCCAGTTCGCGTCTGCCGGCAAGCAGGCCGGCGCGATGCACGAGACGGAGACGTAGGTTCCCGAACCGCCCGCTGCCGCCTTCACGTTGAGCCACCAGCTACCCACGAGCGGCTCGTAGTCGTCGGCGTTGTTCGAGAGCAGCTCGGAAAACGTGATGATCGTTCCGCTACGAAGATTGAACCACACGTCGTGGTTCGACAAGGTCAGCGACCACGACTCCTGGGTCGGTTCTCCGGCATCGTTTACGACGACGATTTCCCAGCCGCGCATGTCCAGCGCGTCGGTGATCACCACCAGCTCGAACCAGTCGTCGCCGTTGCCGGCACGCTGCTGCCAGAAGACGTCGCTGCCCGCGCCGCCCAGGAAGCCGCTGCTATCGACAGCGTTGTACTCGTTGAGAATGACATCGGCAGCCGGCGCGCTCCCGACTACGGCGATCGTGGCCACGAGGGCGGCGACCGCGGCGATGATCGTGCCACGATGATTTGGCATCTTTTGCTATCCCCCGCCGCTCTTCTGCGGTCGCTAGTTTGGTTCGACCGGCGAGCCTAGGACACATCCGATGGCTCTGTCCAGGGCCTGTTTTGCCCTGTTCCGGCTTGGTCCCCCACGGTGGGGGTGCGAGCACGAAGTGTCGAGCCCGGCACATATGCAAGGGCACTCTCCACGCTTTGCGCCCCTCTACTCTGTTCTGTCGTGGAGCTCCCGGATGGGGGGGCCGCGCGAGAACAAGGGACATAGAGTGCGAATCGTTGTATGGACTGCGCCACGCGTGGACACTGCTGATGCGACGCATAGAGACTCGCGTGTGGCAGCGCGCTAACATTTTCCGAACATTGGGGGACACCGCGCGTGCGCGCGGCTCCGCTTCATCAGACGTGGACGAATTCTCGGCTCGAATCGGAGCTCGACCGGCGCTGCCGTCGTCGCGCTACGAGTGCAAGTACCTACTGAGACCCGAGCAGCTCGCGGGAGTGCGCCGCTTCGTCGCACCGTTCGTGGCCCCGGATCGCTACGCACAACGCCATGTCGACCACACCTATCCGGTTGTCAGCTCGTACCTCGACAGCCCCGACCTGCGGCTGCATGGTATGACGGCCATGGGCAGCAAGACCCGCTTCAAGCTACGCGTTCGCACGTATGGGGATGCGTTTCCTGACACGGCATTCCTGGAGATCAAGAAACGATACAACGGTATCGTGTTGAAAGACCGCGTGGCACTCGACGCGGCTTCGGCTGCCGAGCTGTTGGCGGTGCGTCCCCGCGTCGCGCTCAACGGTCTCGGCCGACGCCTCGACGGGCGGGCGACAGACGTCGTATATCGGTTTCTCACACTGTGCAGGCTGTTGGATGCGCGCCGGGTGATCGTCATGCGTTACATGCGCGAGGCCTACGAGTCTCACGGAATCGAGCCCGTTCGCATCACGTTCGACACCGCGCTCGAATATGCCGTTCTCGGTAGACCGTCCGCGCTGGTGGCGCCGCGGCGGTGGGTTCGCGCTCGCCTCGCCGGGCCCGTGCTCGAGATCAAGTTCACGGAGCGATCCCCGGGCTGGGTGAGGCAGCTCGTTCGTACTTTCGAGCTCGATCGCCGTTCGGTACCGAAGTACGTGACGTGTGTCGACCAGGCGCTGGCCACGGGCCGGCTGGTCACGGACCGGCGTGCTGCGCACCCCTTGGTCGACCTCGCCGGCTTACTGTCGCTCGGGAGATCGTTCGATGGGTGACTTCGCTTACCTCTTCGAGTCGGTCACGAGCCCGACAGCCTTCGCTCCGATGGAAGAGGCGATAGTCGCGATGCTGCTGTCGTTCGTGCTCGGCCAGGTCATCGCTTGGGTGTACGAAGCAACCCATACAGGACTCTCCTACGCACGCACGTTCACTCAGTCGCTGGTGGTGCTGACCATGATCGTCAGCGTCGTCATGCTCGTCATCGGCAACAACATCGTCACCGCGTTCGGACTGCTCGGCGCACTTGCGATCATCCGGTTTCGCAATGTCTTGAAGGATACGCGTGACACTGTCTATGTCTTTCTCTCTCTGGTCATCGGCATGGCGGTGGGCTCGGGCAAGCTCGTCACGGCGGTGGTCGGGACCGTGGGCACCGTTGCCGTACTGGCGTACCTTCACCAAAGCGGCTTCGGAACGCGAGGCCGGTACGACGGCTACCTGAGCCTGATCTTAGATCCCGACGCTCACGACGGCATGCCGCCGCGGTCTCTGCTCGATCAGTTCTGCCGCACTGCCAACGAGACCTCGGTCAGACACGGTCCGGCTGCCGAAGGTGCCGAGTATATCTACCAGATCCGACTGCGCGACCGCTCGCGTGCGGCCGAGCTCGTAACGGCGTTACGTCATGAGCCCGGAGTCACCGAGGCTTCGTTGATGCTGCGCGACGAGCTGACGGAACTCTGATCCATGTCGGAACGGCAAACGTCCGATCGCGCCGGTCCGGGGGCATCGTCCGCACCGCGGCGGATCCTCGAGGCCTTGCGTGTTCGCTTGGCCGAGTCGGGTTTGCAGCTCGGTGTCTGGTTGGCGGCAGTGATCGCAGTGAGCGTGCTGCTGGCCGGTCGCACCGAGCGCTACACGTACGTCGGAATCGCCCGTCCGTTCGAATATCGCATCGCTTCCGGAACATCCGGCATGGTCTCGGACGTGCTCGTCGAGCTTTACGACGACGTCGAGGCCGGTCAGGCTGTCGCATCGTTGGACGCGCGCTTGATCGAAACGCGTCTCGCACGGGAAAGGGCCGAACTGACCGAGCTCGAGGCGGAGGTCGAACTGGCTCGGCGGAATCTCGACCTGGTAACGGGAAGGGACGCACTCGAGTGGAGATCGGACCTGCGGCGTTTCCAGGTCGATGCCGCCGGGCGCCAGCTGGAAGCGCTCGCCTTGCGAGCCGAAATCGAGAGCGCCGAGATCGAGCGCCAGCGATTGTCGCTGCGTGCGGAACGCACACGCGTGCTGCACGAAGAAGGCATCGTCTCCGTCGACGAATACGACGACACCCGACTCGAGCACGACGCGCTTGCGCGTCGGATCGCCGAGAATCGCCAGCTCCTCGCACGTACCGAAGCCGAGCGGGCGGCGGCCGATGCGCGCGCCGTCGAGTTCAGCGGGCGGGGTAGCGAAGGGCCCGTCGACCAAGCGCTCGCGCCGTTGCTCGCCCGTGTCGAAGCACAACAAATGCGCGTCTCCGAGATTGCGGTCGAGCGCGAGCGACTGATACTTCGCTCTCCGGTCCCTGGCCGGATCATGCAGCTTCTCGCGACCCGCGGGACTGCGCTGCGCTCAGGCGAGCCGGTTGCGGTTGTCGCGCGACCGCTTGCAACCGACGTGATCGGCTATCTGCCGGAGCTCGCCGGCCGCTCCGTGCGTCCGAACGATCGAGTG
>SPBQ01000173.1 GCA_004525875.1 Myxococcales bacterium | reverse complement strand
GTCGCCTTCGGAGATTCCGACTTCGTCTCGAACCGCTTCCTCGACTACCTGGGAAACCGCGATCTGCTGCTGAACACGGTGAACTGGTTGGCGCGTGAGGAGCGCCTGATCGCCCCTCGCGCACCCTCGCGTGAGCCTGGCAAGGAGTACTTCTACCCGACGCAGCAGGATCTGCAGCGGATCTTCCTCGCCGCCGCGCTCGTGCAGCCGGGGTTCTTCCTGTTCATCGGAATCGTCGTTCTCGTCTGGAGGCGTCGCAAGGCGTGACCTGGCGCAGCGTCGCAGTTTACTGGCTGCTGGCCCTGGCCGTCGGCGCGAATCTCACCGTTGAATGGCGGGCGCGCAATCCCGTGCATATGGAGGTCGCGCTGCCGGTGGCGGCCATCAGCGTTGCCTCCGGCGCCGAGATCGACGGTGTCGTCACGACGCGCGGTTCGCTGGCGCTCGAGATGCGGCAGGTCGCGGGGCGCTGGACGCTGCAGAGCCCGCCGGGGCTTGCGGTGCAGCCCGATCTCATCGAGGCGCTCGTCGATACGCTCACCTCGATTCCGCCGGTAGAGATCATCGAGGAGACGGGCGAGCGCATGGGCGAGTTCGGGTTGCAGCCGGCGCTGTTCACCGTGCGGGTCGATGCGGGGCCGCGGACGCTCGCGACCGTCGAGCTAGGCTATCGTAACCCCACGCGCACGGCGGTCTACGCGCGGATTCACGGCGAGGACCGGGTGTATCTGCTCGGTCTGAACGCGCAGTACTACGTCGAGCTCGTCTATGAGGAGGTCGACAAGCAGCTGGCGGGAATGCGTCGCGACTGAGCGAACGGCAGGGGCCGAACGCACGGACCGGCGGCCCGACGCGCGACGAACGACAGGCGGAAATCATGGACTTCGGATTCAGCCGGGAACAGGAACAGCTCCGCGCGGCGGTCCGCGATTTCTTCGAGAACGAGACGCCGGTCACTTACGCGCGGGCAGTCACCGATGCCGGTGCCGCCGCCTCCTCCGGCATCACCCCCGATCTGTGGAAAAAGATGGCCGAGCTCGGCTGGCTCGGTATCACCGTACCCGTCGAGCACGGAGGGTCGGGACTGGGGGCAGTCGAGGTCGTGATCGTCATGGAGGAGGCCGGGCGTGTCGTGTTGCCCGGACCGTTGATGTCCACGCTTGCGCTCGCCGTACCGGCGATCGTCGCGCACGGGACGGCGGAGCAGGCTCTGCGCCTGTTGCCGGCGCTGTCCGACGGGAGCGGGCGAGCCACGGTGGCGGTGGCCGAGGCCTCCGCGGTATGGGCGGCGGCGGGGATCGAGACGGTGGCAGTCCGCGACGGTGAGGAGCTGCGAGTCGCGGGAACCAAGCTGTTCGTCCCCGACGCGCACGACGCCGATACGCTGATCGTGGTGGCGCGGCTCGATGACGGTTTCGGTCTGATCGCACTGCCGGCAGGGACCGCGGGCGTGCTCGTCGAGCGGATGCAGACGGTCGATCAGACGCGCCGGCTCGACGCCGTGACGCTCGACGACGTGCGTGTGGGCACCGACTGCCTGCTCGGCGGGGCCGCAGTCGATGCGGCGGCGCTGGATGCTCTGGTGGACGTCCAGCAGATCGCGCTTGCGGCCGAGCTGTGCGGCGCGGCGGACGCGGCGCTGACGATGAGCGTCGACTATCTCCAGATACGCGAGCAGTTCGGACGCAAGCTGGCGACTTTCCAGGCGCTGCAGCACAAGCTGGCGGACATGAAGATTCTGCTCGAGAATGCGCGATCGCTTACCTATTACGCGGCGTGGGCGACCGCGACAGGGGCTGAGGACCGCCGCCTGGCCTGCGCGATGGCGAAGTCGTATGCGGGGGAGGGCTGTACCAGAGTCGTGGCCGACGCGATCCAGGCGCACGGCGGCATCGGCTTCACGTGGGAGCACGACCTGCACCTGTATCTCAAGCGGGCCAAGGCAAACGAGGCCGTCTGCGGTGACCCGACCGAGAGTCGCGAGCTGGTCGCGGCGTTGCTCAGCCTCTGAGCGCCGGGACCTGTACAATTTCGACAGTGGCCGATAGGTAGGGCGGCGCGACCTCCAGGGGAGTCTCGATGGCTGAGAAAAAGATCGAATCGCTGCTTCACGAGACACGTTCGTTCGAGCCGCCGGCGGACTTCGCGGCCGGAGCCCACATCAAGAGCCGTGCCCAGTACGACGAGATCTCCCGTCGTGCAGCGGCGGATCGCGAGGGCTTCTGGGCGGGCGTCGCCGAGGAGCTTCACTGGTTCCGCAAGTGGGACACGGTGCTGGAATGGAATCCACCGTTCGCGAAGTGGTTCGTCGGCGGCAAGACGAACATCAGCTACAACTGCCTCGATCGTCACCTGGCGGGGCCGCGCCGCACGAAGCCGGCGATTCTCTGGGAGGGTGAGCCCGGCGACAAGCGGACGTTCACGTACGAGGAACTCCACGCCGCAGTCTGTCGCGCGGCGGGCGCACTGCGCTCCCTCGGGGTCGAGACCGGTGACCGGGTGGCGCTCTACATGCCGATGGTGCCCGAGCTCGCCATCGCCATGCTCGCCTGTGCGCGTATCGGAGCCACCCACTCGATCGTCTTCGGAGGTTTCTCGGCCGACGCCCTTCGCGATCGGATCAGCGACGCGCAGGCTCGCCTCGTCATCACGGCCGACGGCGGTTAGCGCCGCGGCAGCCCGCTGGCCCTCAAGCAGATCGTCGACGACGCCGTGGCACAGACGCCCAGCGTGGAGAAGGTCCTCGTGGTCAAGCGCGTTGGCGATGCGCTCGAGATCAACTGGAAGGAGGGGCGCGACGTCTGGTGGGACGACGCCATGGCGAGCGCTGAGCCGGTAACGGATGCGCCGCAGCTCGACGCGGAGCATCCGCTCTTCATCCTGTACACGTCGGGGACAACGGGGAAGCCCAAGGGCGTCGTTCACACGACGGGCGGGTACATGACGCAGACCTACATCACCACCAAGTGGGTGTTCGATCTGCGCGAAGAGGATGTCTACTGGTGTACAGCGGACATCGGCTGGGTCACCGGGCACAGCTACATCGTCTACGGGCCGCTGATCAACGGCGCGACGATCGTGATGTACGAGGGCACGCCTAACACGCCGGATTTCGATCGGTTTTGGAAGATTGTCGAGGACTACAAGGTCACCATCCTCTACACGGCGCCGACCGCGATCCGCACGTTCATGAAGTGGGGGGACGAGCACCCCGCCAAGCACGACCTCTCCTCGCTGCGATTGCTCGGCACGGTCGGTGAACCGATCAATCCGGAAGCGTGGATGTGGTACCGGCGCGTGATCGGCGGGGATCGCTGCCCGATCGTGGATACCTGGTGGCAGACCGAGACCGGCGCGATCATGCTCACGCCCATTCCCGGAGCCATCACGACCAAGCCCGGCTCGGCAACGCTTCCGTTCCCTGGTACGGACGTGGACGTGGTCGACACCGACGGCAACCCGACGGCCGCGAACGAGGGCGGCCTGCTGGTGATCCGCAAGCCATGGCCGGGGATGCTGCGCACCATCTACGGCGATCCGGAACGCTACAAGGAACAGTACTGGGCCCGATTCGAGGGTCGCTACTACTTCGCAGGAGACGGCGCGCGCCGTGACGAGGACGGCTACCTGTGGGTCATGGGGCGGATCGACGACGTTATGAACGTCTCGGGTCACCGCATCGGGACGATGGAGGTCGAGAGCGCGCTGGTCAGCCACAGGGCCGTCACCGAAGCCGCGGTGGTCGGACGGCCCGACGAGATCAAGGGCCAGGCCGTCGCCGCATTCGTCACCGTAGGGCCCGGGGTCGAGGCCAGCGAGGAGCTCAAGCAGGAGCTGCGGGCCCACGTGGCCAAGGAGATCGGCTCGTTCGCCCGGCCCGATGATCTGCGCTTCACCGACGCGCTCCCCAAGACCCGCAGCGGCAAGATCATGCGGCGACTGCTGCGCGACATCGCCTCGGGCCGGGAAGGCGACGGCGACACGACCACGCTGGAGGACTACACGGTGCTGGCCAAGCTCAGGGACGACGAGGAATAGAGGGGGAACGGTGGCACTGGCGTTCTACAACACGCGCAGCCGACGCAAGGAGACGTTCGAGCCTCTCCAGCCCGGCAAGATCTCGATGTACGTGTGCGGGGTGACGGTCTACGACCGATGTCATGTGGGGCACGCGCGCTCGCTCATCTTCTTCGACTCGGTCGTCCGGTATCTGCGCTGGCGCGGCTACGAGGTCCTGTTCGTCCGCAACATCACCGACATCGACGACAAGATCATCAACCGTGCCAACGAGCGCGGTGTGGCGTGGGACGAGCTTGCCGCCACCTACACGGAAGCGATGCACCGCGATATGGAGGCGCTCGGCTGTCTGATGCCGGACATCGAGCCGCGTGCGACCGAGCACATCGAAGAGATGCTCGCTCTCATCACAGAGCTGGAGAGGCGCGATCTGGCCTACAAGGTCGGCGAAGGCGACGTGTACTTCTCGGTGGGTGATTTTCGCGACTACGGACGGCTCTCGCGCAGGGACCTCGAGGAGATGGAAGCGGGCGCGCGCGTCGAGGTCGACGGGCGCAAGCGCGGCCCGATGGACTTTGCGCTGTGGAAGTCGGCCAAGCCGGGCGAGCCCTCCTGGGACAGTCCGTGGGGCGCCGGCAGGCCGGGCTGGCACCTGGAGTGCTCGGCCATGAGCACGAAGTATCTTGGACAGCCGTTCGACATTCACGGCGGCGGTGAGGATCTCATCTTCCCGCATCACGAGAACGAGATGGCACAGTCGTGCGGCGCGACCGACAAGGAGTTCGTGCGCTACTGGCTGCACCACGCCTTCGTCCGGATCGATCAGGAGAAGATGGCCAAGTCGCTCGGCAATGCCTTCGCGATCGAGGACGGCTTGAAGGAGGTAGAGGCCGAGGGCCTGCGTCTGCATTTGCTGTCCACGCAGTATCGCAGCCCGCTCGACTTCAGCGCCGACGGGATTGCCGAGTCGACGCGCGCTCTTGTGCGCGCGTACGAAACGATCGCCCGGGCCGAGGACGCCGGCGTGGTCGCGCCTGTGTACGCGTATGACGACGAGCACGCGTCGCCGGTGGTCGAGTGCATGGACGCCGGCTTCAATACCGCGCGCGCCGTCGCCGTCGCGTTCGAATCGGTGCGCGAGGTCAATCGTCATCTCGATGCGGGTCGAACGGCCGCTGCCGCCCGGCCGCTCGGTCTCATCAAGGCGGTGGGAGCCGGTATCGGCCTCTTCGGTCGGCCAGCGGCTGATTTCCTCGAGTCGTACCGGGCAAGAGGAGCGGACAAGAGCGGGGTGGACCCGGCGCAGATCGAGCAGCTGATCGCCGACCGCAAGGCCGCCCGTGGATCGAAGGACTGGGCCGCCGCCGACCGTATCCGTGGCGAGCTCGCCGCCCGCAACATCATTCTCGAGGACGGTCCCGAGGGCACGACCTGGAAGCTCAAGGACTAGCGCGCGGGGGCCCCACCGGCCCGCAGGGGCTGGCTTTGGCAATTGTGGTCGGCATGCTACAAGAAGCGAGATCACGTCTTCGGACAGATCGACCATTAACCTCGAGGGGGTAGAGCAAGAATGACGAGAGCCT
>SPBQ01000268.1 GCA_004525875.1 Myxococcales bacterium | reverse complement strand
GCGCTGTGGGCGCGGGTGCGCACGGACATCGAGGCGGCGTTGTGCGGCGAACTCGACGTGGAGGAGACGGTCGCCCGCACGCAGAGGTCGCGAAAGGCGTCGACTTCTGTGCGCCGTGCACGTCAGCGGGTGCTCACGCGCGTGGGCATCGACAACGTCGTTGCGCGAGATCACACGGTCGTCGAAGTCCATGCCGCGGACCGGCCGGGCCTGCTGTTCACGCTCGCCGGGCGTCTCTATGGTCTGGGTCTGGTTGTGCACTCGGCCCTCATCTCTACACGCGTGAGCCAGGTCGTCGACATCTTCTACGTGACCGAGGCCGACGGCTCGAAAGTCACTGATCCTGAGCGACACGAACGAATTCGCGAGGCGATTCTCGACGGCATCGAGTTGCGCGACGCGGTAGACGCCTGACGTGCCCGACCTGCACCCAGCCGCCGACCTTTATCTGAGCCACGTAGCCGCCGAGAAGGGCCTGGCGCGCAACAGCGTCGAGGCGTACGCACAGGATCTGCGCGCGTTCATCGAGCTCATGGAGCACCGCGACATTCACGTCGCCGAGCGCGTCGAGCGTGCCGACGTCGTCGCCTATCTCGACGACCTCACCTCGCGCGGTCTCGCTCAGAGCACGCGTGCTCGCAAGACATCGGCCGTGCGCGGATTCTTCAAGTACCTGCACCGCGAGAAGCTCGTCGACGTGGACCCGTTCAAAGACATCCGGCCGGGCCGGCGGGCTCGCAAGATCCCCAAGCAGATCACGATCGACGACGTCGAACGGCTGCTGCAGGCTGCCGGCGGCGACGACCCGGTGAAGGTCCGTGACCGGGCGATGCTGGAGCTGGTCTACGCATGCGGGCTGCGCGTCTCCGAGCTGGTGGGTCTCGAGATGGCGCGAGTCAATGTTCGCGACGGATTCCTCACGGTCTCGGGCAAGGGAGGGAAGGAGAGGGCGGTGCCGATCGGCCGCAGGGCGATCGGATCGCTGCGCGACTACCTCCGAGAGTCACGCCCGGAACTCGACCGCGCCGGCCGCTCGACCGCGCTATTCCTCGGGCGTGGCGGGCGGCCGCTCACGCGCCAGGGCTTCTGGAAGAAGCTCCGCGACTACGGACTTGCGGCCGGGCTCGGCCCTGTATCCCCCCACATGCTACGCCACTCGTTCGCCACCCACCTTCTGGACGGGGGCGCCGATCTGCGCGCGGTGCAGATGATGCTCGGCCACGCCGACCTGTCGACAACTCAGATCTACACCCACGTTGCGGGCAAGCGACTGAGGGCGGTCCACGAGCGCCACCATCCCCGCTCGGGGATGGAAATCGACGACTGAGCGGCCGAGAGCTCGTCCGGCCGACGTTCGTAACCGAGTTGCCCGCCTGGCAGGGCCCTGATATTCGTGCCGAACCAGGCTTTTCCGGCTTCTTCAGCTGAACGAGCCGGTTTCGCCTCGAGATGGGCGTCGACCTCCCAACAATCCTGCCGATGATGTTCGCCTTGGTGCTGGGCGTCGTCTGCCATGAGTGGGCCCACGGCTACGTGGCCTACCGCCTCGGTGATGCGACGGCGTACTCCGAGGGCCGGCTCACGCTCAACCCGATTCCTCACATCGATCCGTTCGGCACGATTCTCATGCCGATGGTGCTCGCGCTCACGGGGGCGCCGGTGTTGTTTGGATACGCCAAGCCGGTGCCTGTCGTCTTTCAGAACCTGCGTAATCCCTTGCGCGACATGGTCTACGTCGCGGCCGCGGGACCGGCGATGAATCTAGCGCTGGCCTTCGGTACGACGCTCGTTCTGAGCCTGGTGATAAACACTCTCGGCGTAGCGGGTGCGGCAATGGAATCGGTGGGGAATCTCTGTGTGCAGACGGTTCGGATCAACGTCATTCTGGCGATCTTCAACTTGTTGCCAATCCCGCCGCTCGACGGCGGCCGCGTGGCGGTGGGGCTACTTCCGCACGAGGCGGGCAGAGCGCTGGCGAACGTCGAGCCTTACGGATTCTTCATAGTGTTCGGGCTGTTGCTGGCGGGAGTCCTGGACGTGGTCATCCATCCGATCATGGGTGCTGTTCTGGGCGTCCTGCAGCTGCTTCTCTAGAAACGGATTCGGAGGGGGCGCAAAGGCACGTGCGAGACGGCGAGCAGAACAAGGTTGCGGCTCTCCCCCCGGTGGTGGTCTCCGGAGCGCGGCCGACGGGCGCGCTGCACCTCGGACATCTGAACGGCGCACTCAAGAACTGGCTGGCGCTGGAGCTGGAGTTCCAGTGCTACTTCTTCGTGGCGGACTGGCATGCCCTGACGACCGAGTACGCCGATACCAGCGGCGTTCAGCAGAGCGGCGAGTCGATGCTGCTGGCCTGGCTCGCAATCGGTCTGGATCCCGAGCGCAGCGTGCTGTTCAAACAGTCGGACGTTGCGGCCCACGCCGAGCTCTTCCTGATGTTCTCGATGACGATCCCGATCCCGTGGCTCGAGCGCGTTCCGACCTACAAGGAGCAGCAAGAACAGCTCCGAGGCCGCGACCTCTCGACACTCGGCTTCCTCGGCTATCCGCTGCTCCAGGCCGCCGACATCCTCGCGTACAAGGGCGGTCGCGTTCCGGTCGGCGAAGATCAGCTGCCTCACATCGAGCTCACCCGGGAGGTCGCGCGTCGCTTCAACCGGCTCTACGGCGACGTGTTCCCGGAACCTCAGGGCATCGTCATGAAGGCGTCACGCGTGCCCGGTACGGACGGGCGTAAGATGAGCAAGAGCTACGGTAACGCAGTCGATCTCACCGACGATCCCAAGCAGGTGTACGACAAGCTCTCGCGCATGATCACCGACCCGCGGCGCGCGCGGCTCAAGGATCCGGGTGATCCGGCAGACTGTCCCGCGTTCCAGTTGCACGAGATCTACTGCAGCGACGAGGAACGCGCGGAGCTGACCGAGGGTTGCAAGACGGCCTCGATCGGCTGTCTCGACTGCACGAAGGTGATGATTCGCCACGTCGTCGAGGAGCTCGAACCGATTCGTGAGCGCCGTAGCGAGCTCGAGCTGCGCCCGGGCACCGCGGCCGAGGTGCTGGCCGAAGGGGCGAAGCGGGCGCGGGAGGTGGCCGACCGCACGCTCGAACAGGCCAAGGGTGCGATGGGGCTCTGAGTGGACGCCGCGGCTTACAGGGTCAAGCTCGAGGCGTTCGAGGGACCGCTCGACCTTCTCTTGCACCTCGTCAAGAACAACGAGGTAGACATCTATAATCTTCCGATCGCGACGATCACCGACCAGTACCTCGAGTACGTCGATCTCTTTCAAGAGCTGAACCTCGACGTCGCCGGCGAGTATCTCGTGATGGCAGCGACGCTCATCTATGCTAAATCCCGGCTGCTGTTGCCGCACGACGAGGCCGGCGATGAGGAAGAGGGGGAGGAGGATCCGGCGACCGATCTCGTGCGTCAGCTCGCCGACTACCAACGCTATCGCGAGGCCGCTGAGATGCTCACCGACCGCGCTCGCCTTGGCCGTGACGTGTTTCGTCGCGACCCGCTTCGGCTCGACCAGGCAGAGCTCGAGGATCCCGGCCTGAAGCCCGTGGAGCTGCCGGACCTGTTCGTGGCACTTCGTGCGGTGCTCGCCAGAGCCGCCCAGCGCAAGCCGCACACGGTCGAGGCCGAGCACCATAGCGTGGCGGACGCCGTGCGCGGGATGGTCGATCGACTGCGTATTCACGACCGTGTTGAGTTCTCGACGCTGTTCTCCACGGAATCGTCGCGCGGGCTGATCATCGCGACGTTTTGCGGGATGCTCGAGATGATCAAGTTGCGCATCATAGCGGTGGAGCAGGACGCGAGCGTCCAGCCGATCTACGTACGGCTCGTTGAGAAGGACGTCGACGACGCCGTTCTGCGGCTGGTGGAGACCTACGGGCACGGCGAATTCCACGACCTCGCCGCCGGCGGTGCGGCGGCAACGAGCGACGCGGATGGAGCGGGCGGCGCGGCGCAGCCCGGCGAAAACGCCGATGCCCCGGAGACGACATGAGTGACACGACCGAATGTAGGGATGACGGCGAGGAGGGGGCGGCCGAGCGTTCGCCGGCGACGCACTCACAGGACGAATCCGAAACGGGCGCCGAGGTTGCCGTTGACTCCGAAGACGAAACGCCCACCGAGGGCGCTTGCGCCGACGACGAGACGGCGCAGGCAGAACCGGAGCCGGGGTTATGGCCGGTGGAACGTCTGGGGCCCGTGCTGGAGGCGCTGTTGTTCGCGGCGGGCGACGCGATCCAGGTCCGTCGCATCTGTCAGATCATCGACGGCACGACTCGCCCCGAGGTGGCGCAGGCCCTCGAGCTGCAGGGAGACTGCGAGAATCGCGGATTCCGGCTCGTCGAGGTCGCCGGTGGGTGGCAGTTCCGGACCGCGCCGGAGCACCACGAGACCGTACGAAAGCTATTCAAGGAAAAGCCGCAGCGGCTCACGCGTGCGCAGATG
>SPBQ01000135.1 GCA_004525875.1 Myxococcales bacterium | reverse complement strand
GGTCGATACCGCTCGCCGACGAACGCCACGAGGTCTTCGCGTGTGATTCGACCGACGCTCTCGGCCGAACCGGTGATCGTCCATCCGAGCGGGTGGCCCGGCCAGTACGATTCTAGGAAGTAATCGTGAACGTAGTCTTCCGGAGAATCCTCGCAGTCGAAGATCTCCTGCAAGATCACCTCACGTTCCAGGTCGACGTCCTCGGCGCGATACGCCGAGTTCAGGAAGATGTCCGCGAGAACGTCGATCGCCGACTCGGTATGCTCGGCCAGCACGCGAACGTGATAGCAGGTGCACTCCTTGTCGGTGAACGCGTTGATCGAGCCGCCGAGGCTCTCGATGTCCTCGGCGACCTGGCGCGCAGTGCGTCGAGCGGTGCCCTTGAACAGGAGATGCTCGATGAAGTGCGAGATCCCGTTGAGTCGTTGCGATTCGTAGCGGGAACCGCTCTCCACCCAGACCCCGATCGCCGCCGAAGCAACGTCCCGGACGTTCTCGGTCACCACGCGCAGGCCGTTGTCGAGGCGCGTCGTGCGTGGCTTTTCGCTCGTTTTCAGGTCCCCGCCTCTGCCCGGTCGCGACGCGCCTCCTTGAGGCTCAGACGGATCTTACCCTGGCGGTCCACTTCGAGGACCTTGACGGGGATCTCATCCCCCTCCTTGACCACATCGGTCACGTTGTTCACGCGCTCATCGGCAAGCTGCGAGATGTGGAGCAGTCCATCGGTGCCCGGCAGTATTTCGACGAAGGCGCCGAAATCCACCACCTTGCGAACCTTCCCCTCGTAAATGCGTCCGACCTCCGGCGTGGCCGTCAGGCCGTTGATGATCGCCAGCGCCTTCGCGAGAGCCACGCCGTCGGCCGACGCAACCGAGACCGTGCCGTCGTCCTCGACGTCGATCTTGCAGCCCGTGTCCTGGACGATACTGCGAATCATCTTGCCGCCCGGGCCGATGACGTCGCGGATCTTGTCCTGCGGGATCTTGATGACCTCGATACGCGGCGCGTGCATCGACATCTCTCCGCGTGGCGCCTGGATGGCCTTGTTCATCTCGGCGAGAATGTGAAGGCGGCTCTCGCGTGCCTGGTAGAGGGCGTCGCGCATCACGTCGCGCGGGATGCCGTCGATCTTGATGTCCATTTGCACGGCGGTGATGCCCTCGCTCGTGCCGGCGACCTTGAAGTCCATGTCGCCGAGATGATCCTCGTCGCCGAGGATGTCGGAGAGGACGACGTGTTTGTCGCCTTCACGGATCAGGCCCATGGCCACGCCGGCCACCGGGGCCTTGATCGGCACGCCCGCGTCCATCAACGAGAGCGCCGCGCCGCAGACCGACGCCATCGATGACGACCCGTTCGACTCGGTGATCTCGGAAACGACACGCAGCGTGTACGGGAACTCCTCCTTCGAGGGCAAGACCCGCATGATGGCGCGCTCGGCCAGCGCGCCGTGGCCGATCTCGCGCCGGCCGGCGGACCGAAGCATCTTGGCCTCACCGACGCAGTAGGGCGGAAAGTTGTAGTGGAGCATGAAACGCTTCCACACATCGCCGTACAGCGAGTCGATCCGCTGCTCATCCGCCGATGTGCCCAGAGTCGCGACTACCAAGGCCTGCGTCTCACCGCGCGTGAAGACCGCGCTGCCGTGCGTGCGCGGCAGTATTCCGATATCGCAGCTGATGTCGCGAACGTCCTTGAGGCCCCGACCGTCGAGGCGCACTCCGTCGTTGACGATCTGGGCGCGTACCATCTTCTTCTTGACGGTGCCGAGAGCTTCCTTGACGTCGCCCCAGCGCTCGGCGAGGTCCTCGGGGAGACTCTCGCGGAACTCGGCCTTCGCCGCATCCAGCGCGGCGTAACGCGGGAGCTTCTCCTTCACGCTGTAGGCCTTTTCTAGCCCCGGCGTCGCCAGCTTCGAAACCCGCTCGAGCAGCGCCGTATCGGGCTCCGGCACCACGACCTCGCGTTTCGGCCTGCCCGCCTTCTCGCGCAGCTCGAGCTGCGCGTCGAGGATCGGCAGGATCTGCTCGTGCGCAAAATAGAGCGCGTCGAGGATCTCGTCCTCGGGCACCACGTCGGCGCCACCCTCGACCATGACGATGGCATCCCGGCTGGCCGCAACGAGGATGTCGATGTCGCTCTCCTCGAGCTGGTCAACCGAGGGATTAGCGATCAGCTCCCCGCCGACGCGTCCGACCCGCACGCCGCCGATCGGACCGGCGAAGGGAATGTCGGAGATGGTGAGCGCGGCGGAAGCGCCGTTGAGGCTCAGCACGTCCGGGCAGCCGCCGCGGTCGGCCGATAGCACGGTGGCGATGATCTGCGTCTCGTTTCGGTAGCCCTCCGGAAACAGCGGTCGGATGGGACGGTCGATGACGCGGCACGTGAGGATCTCGCTGGCCGCGGGACGCCCTTCGCGCTTGAAGAAGCCGCCCGGGATCTTACCAGCAGCGAACGTCTTCTCCTGGTACTCGACAGTGAGGGGGAAAAAGTCGAAACCCTCGCGGGCGGTATGGGCGGAGACGGCCGTGACGAGAACGACGGAGTCGCTGTATGACATCATGACGGCGCCGTCGGCCTGTTTGGCGATCTTGCCTGTCTGCAGCGTGAGGGTCCGCCCCCCGACTTCGAGAGATACTTCGTGACTCATGAGCTAAATCCTCTTCTCGACCGGATCGGCCGGGAATGCGATTGGAAAGGGTGGAGAAGACGCGCGTGCCGTTCCCTCGTGTGGAGCGAACGGGCACCGCTGGGCGGCCACGCGAGCGATTACTTGCGAAGCCCGAGGCTGTCGATGACCGCGAGGTAGCGGTCGTAACCGGTTCGTTTCAGATAGTCCAAGAGTCTGCGGCGCTTACTGACAAGCATCAGGAGGCCTCTGCGGGAGTGGTGATCCTTCTTGTGGATCTTGAAGTGCTCGGTCAAGTGCACGATTCTAGCGGTGAGAAGCGCGATCTGGACCTCGGAGGAGCCCGTGTCGCTACCGTGGGTACGGTAGGACTCGATGATCCTCTGCTTCGACTGGCTTTCTTCCTGGGCTACAGACACGGTGACACGAACGCTTCGCTTCCTTCCTGTTGTTCCTTACTTACTAGCGTATCCGGGGCTTCTAACATGGCGGGTCATGCTGCGCAACACTCGGCCGCCCACCCTCGCGCTCGGCGAGGAACACTCGCTCCAGCTTCCAGCGGCCGGCCTGCTCGCAGACGATCGCGGCGAGCGCGCCGTCCGACGTGACCACCTTGGCCCGGCGATCTCCCGCCGACGGCGGCGGCAAGGCCGCCAGAGCCGCCTGCTGTCCGCTCCTCAGGCGGGCGGCGTCCGAGCCGTCCGCGGCGAGCTCGCGCAGCCCCGTCAAGGCTTTCGCCGGGCTCAACATGGCTCTCACGGCACGCTCCCGTCCGTCGTCGGTCTCCAGGGCGTCCAGGGCGATCGCGCCGTCGATCGAGAAGACGCCGAAGCGCGTGCGGCGCAGCTCGGCAAGTAGGGCCCCGCATCCGATCCTCTCACCGATGTCACGCGCAAGGCTGCGAATGTACGTTCCCTTGGAGCACTGCACGTCCAGTGACAGCGTATCGGGTCCGGCCGCGACGATGCTGAGACTGTGGATCGTGACGACCCGGGGCTCGAGCTCCGGCGCCTCACCGCGCCGGGCCAGCTCGTACATCCGTACGCCGCCTTTCTTGATCGCTGAGAACGCCGGTGGAATTTGCTCGATGGGCCCCGTGAAAGCGGTAGCCAGCGCGGCGAGATCGAGCGTCTCGGGATCCGGCGCGGACCGCTCCTCGATCACCTGCCCGGTCGCGTCGAGCGTGTCCGTTACGACGCCCAGCTTCACGATGCCGGTGTAGCGCTTGTCCGACGTGTTCAGGTACGGGGCGATCTTGGTCCCCTCCCCCACGCACATCGGCAGGAGCCCCGAGGCGAACGGATCCAGCGTGCCGAGATGGCCGACCTTGGGCCCGGCCTTGCGACCAGATCCGGGCCCCGTTCCCGGCTCGCAGAGCCGACGCTTGACGACGGCCACCGCCCGCGCCGAGGTGATCCCCACCGGCTTGTCGAGGAGCAGTACACCGTCGAGCACGCTCACTCGTCGTCCTCCAGTAGCTTGGCGATACGGTCGGCCCGCTCGAGGGAGTCGTCGTAGCGAAAGCGCAGATCGGGCACGTAGCGTAGACGCAGGCGCTTGCCCACCTCGCGCTTGAGCAGACCTGCGGCGCGCGCCAACGCACGCTCGCACTCCTCGATCTCCGCGTCGCTGTTCTGGCCGTCGGACCCGGCCGCGGGCATGCGCGAGTAGTAAATCCACGCTACACGCAGATCCGGGCTCATGCGGGCTCCGGTGAAAGTCACCGGCTCCAGTCGCGGATCGGCGAGATCGCACTCGACCATCGTCGACACCTCCTGGAGGATCTGTCGGCTGACTCTCTCTGGACGCTGTGCAGGCATCGATCAGAAGTTTTCGAGCTCGTAGCTCTCCTCGCCCGGCTCGGCCAGGCCAAGCCCTTGCACGAAGGCCGACACCTCGCGCAGTGCACGGTCGACGTGATCGCGCTCGTTGCCGATCTGGGCCACGCCGAGCGTGATCCGTTTCCAGCTGTCCAGGTCGTCGCACTCAGCGACCGAGACGTTGAACTTGTTAGAGACGCGCGCCTTGATCGATCGAACCACCCCTCGCTTACCCTTGAGGGAATGGTTCTCAGGCAGATACAGGACGATTCGCAGGACTCCGACGACCAATGGCCGCGACCCGGACGCGCGTCAGGCGGGAGCCCCTGCCGAGGCTCTCGATGCGACGTCGTCGAGCGTGCGCTTGACCTCGTCCATACGGAAGCACTCGATCACGTCACCCGGCTTGAGGTCGTTGTACTTCTCCAGGCCGATACCGCACTCGAAGCCCGTCAGCACCTCCTTCACGTCGTCCTTGAAGCGCCGTAGGCTGCCGACCGTGCCCGTGTGGATCACGACATTGTCGCGAAGCAGCCGGCACTGCGAGGCGCGCCTGACTTTCCCCTCGGTGACGTAGCAGCCCGCGATCGTCACACCGCCCGGGACGCTGAACGTGTCCCGGATCTCGGCGCGGCCTTCGCTCGCTTCCTTGAAATCGGGCGCGAGGAGCCCCTCGAGCGCAGCCTTCATCTCGTCGATGGCCTCGTAGATGATCGTGTGTAGCCGCATATCGACGCTCTCCCGCTCGGCAAGCGAGCGCGCCTTGCCTTCGGGTCGAACGTGGAACCCGATCACGACGGCGTTCGACGCCATCGCGAGCTGCACGTCTGACTCGTTGATCGCACCGACGGCGAGGTGGATCACGTCAAGCTTCACCTCCGACGTGCTGAGCTTCTCGAGCGACTGCTTGAGCGCCTCGGCCGAACCGTGCACGTCGGCCTTGACAATCACCTTGAGCTCGCCGACGTCGCCCGCGGCGACCTGCGCCTGCAGATCCTCGAGAGACATGCGGACCGTCGCCGCCTGCTGATGCTTCCGTCCACCCTCTCGGCGGCGCTCGGCAACCTGCTCAGCACGGCTCGCGCCCTCGACCACGTCGAACGCATCACCGGCTTGCGGCACCGCGTCGAGCCCGATGATCTCTACCGCGTGGGAGGGCCCGGCTTCGTTCACTTGCTTGCCGGAGTGATCGGTCATTGCGCGAACGCGGCCAGTCGTCTCGCCGATGACGAAGTGCTGACCACGCCGGAGCTGGCCCCGCTGGATGAGGACAGTGCCAACCGGGCCACGCCCCTTGTCGAGCCGCGCCTCGATCACGGTACCGTGCGCTGGGCAATCGATCGGCGCCTTGAGCTCGAGGATCTGCGCCAGCACGGCCACCGACTCGAGCAGGTCGTCGATCCCTTCCTTCTTGATGGCGGAGACCGGGACGAACTGCGTGTCTCCGCCCCAGTCCTCGGGCTGAAGGCCGTACTCGGACAGCTGCTGCTTGACGCGGTCGGGGTTGGCGTCGGGCTTGTCCATCTTGTTGACGGCGACCACGACGGGGATCTCCGCGGCCTTCGCATGGTTCACGGCCTCGAGGGTCTGCGGCATGACGCCGTCATCGGCCGCCACCACCAGGATGACGATGTCGGTGATCGAGGCGCCGCGTGCCCGCATCTCGGTGAACGCGGCGTGGCCGGGCGTATCGAGGAAACAGACCGGTCCCTGCGCGGTGGGAACCATGTAGGCGCCGATGTGTTGCGTGATGCCACCGGCCTCGCCCTTCACGACGTTGGTCTCGCGGATCACGTCGAGCAACGACGTCTTACCGTGGTCGACGTGTCCCATGACCGTCACGACCGGGGGGCGAGGCAACAGCAGGGATCCACCATCGGTTTGCTCGACAACCCTGCCCTCCTGCAAGAGATCTTCGACCGAAACCGCTGTGTTCTCGACCTTGTACCCGAACTCGTCGGCGACCAGCTCGGCCGTTTCGACGTCGAGCGGATCGTTGATGCTCTTCATCACACCGAG
>SPBQ01000009.1 GCA_004525875.1 Myxococcales bacterium | reverse complement strand
CGTCGACGCGCCTCGTCGTTCGAGAGTCCGGGGGGTGGTTTCATGTCGCGTCGGCTGGATCCGAAACCTTGGTAGGAAAGGGAGCTCGGATCCAGCCGGCGCCGGTAAACGTGTACGTTGGCCGTCAGCTCGTCTTCATGTCGAAGAAGCAGATCTTGTTGCCGTCGAGGTCGCGCACATACGCGCCGTAGAAAACCGGCAGGCGTTCCCCGGGAGGACCCTCGTCGGTCGCACCCAGCTCGATGGCCCTGGCGTAGAGCTTGTCGACGCCCTCGCGGGAGCCGCCTGGGATCGCGACCATGTTCCCGTTGCCGCAGCCCTGCGGCTGCTTGTCGTAGGGCACGCAGATCGCGAGCATCGCCCCGCCGGCCTCGGTGCCGTAGAACTTGATCCGATCCATATCCATCAGCTGCTTGCCGCCGACCTCGGCGAGCAGAGCATCGTAGAAGGTCACGGCGCGGCCCATGTCGTTCGTTCCTATGGTGACGTAACCGATCATCGGGGCATCTCCTTATATATAGCGGTCGTGTGACGGCAGCCGCGGTGCGGACGGCGCGAGTAAACGCGCGTGCGACGTTCAACACAAGGGCGGACGACGTCGCAGTTCCTGCCGGCGAGAGCCCCCGCATGGGCGCTGCTCGCAGCCCGAGGCGCCCGGGGGATTCCCCTCCACCGGGCGATTGACGCCGTCGAGAACGGCAGAATCAGGTTGACTCCCGCCAGCGAGGAAGGCTAGACCCACTAGGTCGCGATCGCCTGTCACCTATCGACTCTAGACCAGCCCGCGGGGACCCTAATGGCCAAGAAGACTGACGAATACACGCCGGCGGCGCCGTTTCCGATGTCGCCCGTATCCAACGGCGAGTTCTGTCCGCGCCCGCCGACCTCCACGCAGCGGCTGGCAGCCAAGCTGATCGCCGAGGAGACCGAGATCCACGCGCGGCGCACCGGCATGTCGCGCCGCCGGTTCTTGCGCACCGCTGCGGGCACGGCCACCGCGTTTGCGGTGCTGAACAAGATCCACGGTCTCGAGGCGTGGGGCGACAACGCCGTGCTGCCCGTGCAGCGCGTTCACTGCGAGGACCTCGCGGCCGGCCACGAGCTGCTCGATCACAAGATGTTCGTGATGGACGTCCAGACCCATCATCTGGACACGGAGCATCCCAACGCCGAGCCCATCTGCGAGCTCCTGAACTTCTGTGACACGTTCGGCTCGTTGATCGGCGCCACCTGCTCGGAGCTGAGCTGCCCGGACAAGCTCGGTCAGGTCAACTTCATCAAGGAGCTGTTCATCGACAGCCAGACCTCGATGGGTGTGATCAGCGGGGTTCCGAATGGAACCATCCTGGGGCCGCAGCTGATGGCCGATACGCGTGATCTCACCAACCAGCTGGCAGGCTCGCAGCGAACTGTGATCCAGGCGATGATCGACCCGTTGCGACCGCTCGGCGAGTCGACGTCACTGGACACCTTCGAGCACCAGGTGAACGATCTCGGCGCCAAGGCGCTCAAGTGCTACACCTACAACGGTGACTGGCGTCTCGACGACGAGACCGTTGCCTATCCCATGCTCGCGGAGGCCTCGCGGCTCGGCCTCAAGCTCGTCAACGTCCACAAGGGGCTCGCGCAGCTGTTCGGCGCCGATCCCGAGTACGTCCGTCCGACTGACCTCGCGAAGGCCGCGCGCGGCTGGCCGAAGCTCAAGTTCTGCGCGTACCACTCCGGCTACTTCTTCCCGGGCGAGCACCCGGAGGGGAAGGAGGGCATCTCGGAGCTGGTCGAGGTCGTGGAGAGTATGGATCGGAAGGACGCGAAGCGCATCTATGCGGAGATCGGCAGCACGTTCGCGATCGCGTTGCTGTCGGGCCCCGATCAGGCGGCCCATCTGATGGGGCAGCTGCTCAAGACGTTCGGCCCCAAGCGCATCGTCTGGGGGACTGATTCGATGTGGTGGGGCTCACCGCAGTTCCTCATCGACGCGTTCTACAATCTCGAGATCCCCGATTCGATGCGCGAGGAGTTCGGCTATCCGAAGCTCACCAAGGGTCGCAAACGGCGTATCCTGGGTCTCAACGCCGCTCGCCTCTACGGCATCAAGCGAGGAGATCGCAAGGACCTGTGTACGATTCCAGAGGATAGCTTGACCGCGATCCAGACCGCGCAGGGTGGCTTCCGGGCCAACCGCAGCCTGCGCGCCTACGGCCCGCGAACGCAGCAGGACTACCTCGCGCTGCTGCGCCGCGACGAGCGCCCATCCCAGGCCTGAGGCCGCTCTTCGGCCAACGCGGCGCAGTCCAGGTCGTCTTGGTACCGGAGGTAGCGCTCACTACTGCCGCGCAGCTCGCCGTCGCAGAACGTGATGGTGTCGCTGGTGTTGCGATTACGCTGACGACCTACACGCAACCGTCGATTACAGTTTCTCCGCGACGATCCTCCAGTTTAGATCCGCGATCTTGGCTTTTTCGGCATCCGTCCAGGCCTGACCACCTTTTTGAAGTAGATCGAGTGATTCTTCGACCCATGGAGGCAGAACGCGAAGCGCCTCGAGGCCTCGGACGCCTTTTCGTCCCATCGCGATCAGATCACGCTTCTGCTCGCATATCGGCCAAGCTTCGCTTTTCGAAGGCGCCGAAACGAGCATACGGAACCCAGCTCGTTCCAAAGCAGCACAGACGTCGGCCGGATACATCGATTGAGTGGCCGCGAGAGTTGGAAGGTAGGTCTTGTGAAGCGTCACATGTTCTTCGTTGTTCCAATCGAAATGGGGGGTCAACAAGTACTCAGAACAAGCGTATCGAGCTCCGGGTTTCAACACGCGGTACATTTCTCTCGCATGGGCGTCCAGCTCCTCCTTCTTGAAAAAGGGCCAAACGGCCTGGAAGGAAAAGCATCCATCGAAGGTGCCTGACTCGTACTCGAGTGGTTTGTGATGATCGCCAACTTTGAAATGGAGTCGATCGCTCATTTTGCATTCCGCGGCCCAGTCGATCGCATTCTCGATCTGATTCGGGTCGATGTTGTAGCCGGATACCTGGCCACCGGTCAGCGTGGCGAGGTAGTGCGCGATTCTTCCTCTCCCGCATCCCATATCCAATAGATGAGATGTTTCAGGGTGATCTAGATTCAGCTCCTTCAACACAGCTTGTTCGCATAACAACTGATTCCCGTACAAACCCTCCGATTCGTTCAGCTGTGGGGGAATGTAGAGTTTTTCCAGATCGAAGACCGACAACATGTTGTTCAAGACCTTGTAATAGGCCGCGACTGCTTTCGTCTCGTCCTCCGTCTCGGTCTCGTCACCTGCTTGCATTCGTTGAAAGAACTTATACGCGTCGATACAAGCCTGCTTGTCCTCTTCGGGCAACGTTGCCAGTCGCTTCAAACCGATGAACGCAGTCTTGATTCTGTACCAATCCACCTTGTGAACCCCTGCCTCGTAGAACGTGTAAAGGACCGGCGGATAGGAACTTCAAACGGCGTTGTCAAGTTGAGCGACCGTCGGCAGATGATCGCAACGAACGGTCCTGCGCGTACGTACAAAGGATATCGATATCCTCCGAGCTCCGGGATCCATCCTGCCGGGCTCGCCATGCGTGCTGCGCCTGCCGCTTCGTCCCGCCACGTGGCCTGCAACGCGGACATGGCATTCGTGCGGACTGTCCGGTAGTAGGGCGGGCCGGAGAGAATGAGATGAGCGGGTCAGCGGCGACAGGAAAGCTTCAGATGGTTGGGCAGGCCAGTGAGCGTGCGGCCTCTCGAGGCACGATCGAGGTGTTCTGGATCTGCACCGGCCTGGTTTGGGGCGGAGTGGGAGTGAGCGCGGTCCTGTTCTACGTGGGCGTCCTGGATTTCGTCACGAGTGCAAAGGTAGGGCTCTACGCGATCAGCGTCTGGCTGAACGCCTGGATGCTCGTGTTCCTGCTGCCGCAGAACAGAGGCCGACCGAGGATGGACCTCTATCACGATGCCCTGGTCGTATGGATGCTCTCCTACGCGCTGACCAACGCCCTGTGGGAGATCCCCTGGGTGTTGCTCTCGCCCTTCGTGTTCGAGAACCTACACTCGCTCGATGACGTGGTGGCGTACACCGACTTCATGCGCGAGAGCCCGTTGAACATGTACTGGTGGGTGCTCGCGTCTTTCAGCTCGGTGGATCTGCGCACCGTCAACCACAACTCGACCTTCTACACGCTGGAGCTCTACTCTTTCGTGAACGTTCTGTCGGTCGCTTTCTTCTTCTACCTGAACAAGAAGCGTTCGCCCTCTCGCTACCTGATCCCGGTGCTCGGGGGCGGCGAGCCGGTCGCGTCGACGTTCATCTTCTCCTTCTCCGAGGTGTTCGCCGGTTTCGAGAACATGTCGGGTGGAGTAGCCGATACCCTGCTGGCTCTTGTCTGGACGCAGTACCAGTACTTCCTGTTCCCCCTGATCTTCGGATACTTCGGCGTCAAGCTGCTGCTGGAAGACTGGCGGCAGTCCCAACGTGCGATGGGGCCGTAGCAGATGCGTCGCGGCTAGCGAAAGCGGGGCTGTTGCTCCATCGTAAACCGCAGAGCCGATCGAACGCGGCAAGTCACCAGGCGGCAACGCGAACCCGCGTCAGCCCGAACTTTCCTCTGCGCCCTCTCGGGCCCTCTACGAGCGTGGGGGTCGCACGTTCGAACTGTGCCGAAGACCCTCAGGCGTCACCCAGGTACTGCGCCACGTGCCGGTCGGTGCCGGTGCCAGTTAGCTGGCCCGCGAGAGCCGGAAGACGCGGATGTTTCGAGTCGTACGTCGCTCGTAGATATTCATCTGCGGGATCAGCTCTTTGATCTTCGGCCAGTAGCCGGCTTTCTCTTCGTCGCTGAGCATTTCGGCCCGCGCCTGGAAAGTCTCACCGCCTACCAGAACCTCGACATCGGGGTTGGCCTCGAGGTTGTAGCGCCAGTCCGGATGTTTCGCCTGACCCATCGCGCTGGCAACGACTAGGTAGTTGTCGCCGTCGGGATAGTAAGCGAGCTGGGTATCTCGGCGTTGCCCCGACTTCCGCCCGATCGAGGTCATGAGCAACATCGGCAGCGTGGGCTTGCCGGCCGATATCATTCGACCATTCGTCTTACGGAAGACGATTGGATCGAGCTTCGATGCCACGTGCTTGACGATCCAGGATCCTGCACGGGTTGCCGAGAACCAGTTGATGAAGTCACTGAACATTTGACCGCGACGATAGGCCTCACCCACAGCCGTTGGAAGTACGACGCGAACGCCACGCGTCGCCCGCGTGCGGCTCTGTAGTGGTGTATGGCCCGGCCAGACGCTATTGAAGACGGTCAGGTCGTGGACCTTGGGGGACGCACGAACCGCCTGTCGCACCGATACCCACCACCCGCGGTAGAGGCTTCGACGCGATGCCGCGACCGCGGGACGCATGGATGAATTGCCCGGCTTGTAGCCACGAGAACCGCGCGGGCGCGAAGTTCTGCAAGGAGTGCGGGGCCCCGATCAAGCATCAGTGCGCGAGCTGCGGAGCCGAGCTCGAGCCGAGCGCGAAGTTCTGTGACGAGTGTGGGTTGCCGACGGGGGCCGGCGGACCGCCTCCGGCGCGGCCGATCGAGGCGTTTGGCGAGCCCGGCGCACGCAAGGTCGTCAGCGTGGTCTTCGCCGATCTCGTCGGCTCGACGGGCTTGCACGAGCGGGTGGATGCCGAGTCGGCGCGCCGGCTGATGGAGCGCTACTACGAGACGCTGCGCTCGGCGGTGGACGAGCACGGCGGTACGGTCGTCAAGCTTCTCGGCGATGGTGTGATGGCGGCTTTCGGCGTTCCCCAGGTCGCCGAAGACGATGCCATGCGCGCGGTGCGTTCAGCCGTGGCGATGCAGGACGCGTTTCGCGCGCTCGTGGGCGAGCGGGCGACGGCGCTGGCCGAGGTCGGACTGCGAGTTGCGGTCAATACCGGTGAAGTCGTCGTCAGCGGTTCCAACGACGACGTGGTCGGCGATCCGGTCAACATCGCTGCACGCCTGCAGCAAGAGGCCGGCGACGGCGACGTCGTTATCGGCGAGGCCACCCGTCGGCTCGTTGCATCGCTGGTCACGCTCGAGCCGCTAGGGAGCTTCGGGCTAAAGGGGCGCCTGGAGGCGGTCGGGGCGTATCGCGTGGTCTCGCTCGAGCGGCCCGCGTGGGCGTCGGCGACGCCGTTCGTCGGGCGTGAGGCAGAGCTGGCACGCGTAACGGCCGTCTAAGAAGCGGCCATCGCAGAGCCCGCGGCCAGGCTCGCGGTGCTCGTCGGTTCGCCAGGGCTCGGCAAGTCACGGCTGATCGAAGAGCTCGGTCGCCGCCTCGGCGACAATGCGAACGTCATCGATGCGCACTGTGATCCCGCCGGCGGCGCGACCTTCTCTCCGCTCGCCGATGCGCTGCGCGAGTTCCTCGACATCGACGCCGGTGTCGCCGGCGACGCGCTGAGCAGCGCGATCGAGTCTCGGCTCCCCGACGACGAGTCGGACCGTACGCGGATCGCGAATGGTATTGCGTCGCTACTGGCTGGAGCTCCGGCCTCACCCGAAGAGACGTTCTTCGTTGTCCGCCGTCTGCTTGCTTCGTTTGCTGCCAACAAGCCGCTGCTCCTCGTCATCGACGACGTCCAGTGGGCCGAGCCTCTCTTCCTCGATCTGGTCGAGCATCTGGTGCAGTGGGGCGACGGTGTGCCGCTGGTGTTGCTCGCGGGTGGGCGACCGGAGCTTCGCGATCTACGCTCTTCGTTCGTCACGGTCGGAGGGCTCGTCGCCGACGTGATCACGCTCGACGGGCTCGACGCCGGAGCCGCTACACGGTTGGCCGCACACGTGATCGGAGCTTCGGATCTACCGGCCGCCGTGGCTGCGAAGGTGCTGGCGACGAGCGAAGGCAATCCGCTGTTCGTCGGAGAGCTGGTCCGCATGCTCGTGCATGAGGGAATTCTCACGCGTGCGGACGATCGCTGGATCGTCAGCGAGGGCCTGGCGTCCTTCGAGATGCCGCCGACGATCCATGCACTTCTCGCTGCGCGTATCGAGAGGCTGCAGCCGGAAGATCGGACCATCCTCGAGCGTGCAGCGGTCATCGGGCGGCAGTTCTCGCGCGGCGCCGTCGCCGAGCTGCTGCCGCACGGAGCCGCGGGCCTGGATGCGCGGCTGGAGGCGCTCGGAAGGGCCGAGCTCATCGACCGTGACGCCGGCTGGTTTCTTGGCGAGCCGGTGTTGCGCTTCCATCATGTGCTCATCCGCGATGCCGCCTACCGGCGCTTGCTCAAGGAGACTCGTGCGGAGCTGCACGCACGCTTCGCCGACTGGATCGAACGGCGTGCAGCCGACAGCTTCGAGCACGACGAGACGATCGGCTGGCATCTCGAGCAGGCTCATCAATTGCTCGCGGAGTTGGGGCCGCTCGACGAGAGTGGTCACACGCTCGGCGGGCGCGCCGCGCAGCGCCTCTCCGCTGCCGGGCGTCGCGCGCTCGCGCGTGACGACGTTTCTCTCGCCGCGAATCTACTCCAGCGCGCCCTCGGCTGTCTGCACGGTGCCGACCCCGGCCGCGCTGATCTGGCACTGGATGGATGCGAGGCGCTGCTCGCGGCAGGCGAAGTCGGTCGCGCGGTTGCGGTGATCGACGAGCTCGACCGCCTCGCCGCCAGCTCGGATAGGTTGCGGGCCTGGCACACTTGCTTCGTCGGTCAGCTCACCGCCCTGACCGCTCCCGAGGAGCTGCATTCGACGGCGGATGCCGTTGCGGGCGCGGCCGCGCGGCTCGCCAGGCTCGGGGACACCGCGGGCGAGGCGAAGGCTCAATTCGTTCATGCGCAGGCGCTGGCACGTCTCGGCAAAGTCGGCGCCTGCGAGGCTGCGCTCGACCGTGCGCTCGCGGCCGCGCGCAGTGCGGGCGATCGCCGCCGCGCGAACGCGGTGCTCGCCGGCGCACCGCTGGCAGCGCTGTGGGGGCCGAGTCCGGTCACGCGCGCGAGTGGCCGCTGTCTCGACGTCGTGCGCGTGCTTCGCATCACGCAGGGTGCGCCGGCGGTCGAGTCTGTAGCGCTGTCGTGTCAGGGCGTTCTCGAAGCACTGCGCGGTCGCACCGACGCGGCCAGGCGCATGATCGCGTCGTCTCGCAAGATGGTCGAGGAGCTGGGTATCACGCATCGCTTGTTCGAGGCCGACGTATTCGCGGCGCGTATCGATCTGCTGGAGGGTGACACGGTCGCGGCCGAGCGCGGGCTGCGTGGTGCGTACGAGGGGCTTCGCGATCTCGGGCTCGGTATCGATGCGGCGCGGGCCGCGGCTTTGCTCGCGCGCACGGTGCTCGCAGAGGGGCGGGTCGCCGAGGCCGAGACGCTGTCTCATGACAGCGAAGCGCTCGCCGGTGACGACTTGCAAGCCGCGATCGCGTGGCGCGGCGTTCGTGCCGAGGCGCTTGCCCAGCGCGGGGAGATCGACGGCGCGATCGATCTGGCACGGGCCGCCGTACAGATCGCCGCGTCGACCGACGCGCTGCTGGATCACGCCGACGCGCGGCTGGCGCTGGCCGCTGCGCTGCGGGCGGCCGGGCGTTCCGGCGAGGCGAACCTGGAGGAGCAGCGTGCCCTCGATCTGTGGGAGACGAAGGGCGCGACGCTGCTTGCCGAGCGTGCACGCGGCGACGCAGCGAGTGCTGACGTGCGGCCGACGACGAGCGCGCCGAGTCTCGCTGCTCCGGGTGCGACAGCGGCGACAGGCGCGACAGGGGTGGCGGGAGCGCCGGCCGCTACTCGCGCCGTTCGGCCGAACTCGGCGACTGTTCTATGTGAGCGACTCGTCGCTGCGATCAACGCGCGCGATGCCGCGGCGTTCGACGCCTTGTTATCGGATGATCACGTGCTCGTGCATCACACGACGGGTGTCACGTCTGGAAAGCGCGAGAACATCGCCCGCTGGACAGCGGCTTTCAGGGCCGGGCAGCTGCCCTGTCGCGGTGAGATTGTTGCGGCGCTGGGCTTCGATCTTGCTCTTGTGCGTGCCTCGACCGTGGTGTCCGGCCTGGAGGGGGGAGACTTTGCGGCGTTTGGTCCGACGGAATTTCAAGAGGTGTTGATTGCCGAGACTGACGGTAGCGATGGCATCTCGCGGGTCGAGGTGTTTGCCGCAGACCGACTGGGTGAGGCCGTTGCCCGATTCTACCAACGCTATGCCGAGCGCTTGCCCGAGGGCCAGGCGCGCGATCATGCCGTGACCACGGCGCATGCGGTCCTGGGAATGTTCACCGTGTCGCCCGAGTATCAGGTGGACGACGTCATGATGCCGGACGTCGAAATCGTCGATCACCGCCTGGTTGGCTACGGGACGCTCCTCACGAGACAGAAGGCGTCGGCGTGGAGCGCCGCAACCGAAGAGCTCGCGCAGGACCGCACCATTCGCATCGACGAGGTGCTCGGTCTGAGCGCGGATGCGCTCCTGCGGCGGACCACGGTATCCGGCAAGCTACGCGCGAGCGGGGGTGCTTTCGAGAGCAGCTTCTACTCGCTGTCGGCCTTCGGCCAGGACGGTCGAATTACACGACAGGAGCTGTTCGATGTAGACGACCGCGCCGGCGCGCTCGCTCGCTTCGATGACGTGGCGACACAGACGGTGGAGCCGCCGTCGAAGCTCCGCCGCCTGCGACCGAACGCCGCGAGCGCGAAGATGGCTGCGCTCGAGGCCGCGTTCCGGGCGCGCGATCTCGACGCAGTCGATGCTCTGTGCGGCGAATCCCTGGAGACGGTCGACCACCCCGCCGGTGCCACGTACGGGCGCGAGGGCCAGCTCGAGTCAGCCAGGCGTATGATGCGGCTGGCCGATCTCGAGTTTCGACTCGAGGTGCTCGCGACGCTCACCGATTCGATGTGTCTCTGCCGCAGACGGATCTCTGCGACTGGAACGTCGGGGGGCAGCTTCGACGTCGCCGAGTACGAGATGGAGCACATCGTCCTCGCCGAGATCGACGAGGTAGGGCGAAGCCGGCGATACGAGATCTTCGCTCCGGATCACCTGAGCGTCGCGGTCGGCCGTTTCTACGAGCGCTACGCCGAGCTGCTTCCTGGTGGTCTCGACCGCGATCGTGCGGAAGTGACGGCAAGAGCCATGTCGGCGTACGTCGACGCGTCCGATGTCGATCGCTGGGCGCCCTTGGTTGCTCCGGACGTAGCGTCCGTCGACCACCGCGTTCTTGGAACGTGGTCGGCACGCAGTTGGAAAGAACTCCGTGCACACTTCGATTCCCTGTTCGCTCTCGCGAGCGGCGTCGAGTTCCGTGTCGATGACGTGCTGGCTCTGAGCCCCGAGGCGTTGCTCGTGCGCACCATGAACTCGGGCATCACGCTCGCCAGTGGCGGCGCCTACGAACGGCCGTTCCTGCTGCTCGCCGTCTGTGGGAGCGATGGCCTCGTCAAGAACAGCGAGTACTTCGACCTGGGTTGCGAGGCTGAGGCGCTTGCGCGTTTCGACGAGCTCGTCGGCGGCGGGGATGAGGCGGGCGCATCGGGAGCTCGCAGCTCTCGTTTCGACAACACCGCAGTCGAGCTCCAAGAGCGCACGGTCGCGTGCTTCGGCGCGCGCGATTGGGCGAGGCTAACTGAGCTCTTGGACCCGAACTTCCGCTGTAGCGACCGCAGGCATATGGCGCGTCTCGATATCGATAGAGATGATTTCATCGGGATGTCGCGCGCGCTGGGCGATATGGACACCGTGAGCCTCGAGTCCGACATCGTAGCCACACGCGGCGATCGGCTCTTGCTCTATCGCGCTCGCATCGAGGTGGCCGACGGAGATGTCGGCCCCAGCGATCTAGAGCACCTCAATATTGCCGAAACGAATGAACGCGGTGACCGCTTCGTCGCGGTGGTTCGTTTCGACGCCGACGACCTCGAAGCCGCCTACGCGGAGCTCGAAGCACGTTACGCGGCCGGTGAGGGTGCTGAGTATCCAGTTGCACTGGCGTACCTCGTCGAGTTCCAGCGCGCTTTCAAGAGCCGCGACTGGGATGCCATGGCGCGACTCGGGTCGTCGGACCAGGTAGCGCAGAACCACAGGCTGGTTGGTTGGGGAAGCATCGAGGGCTCTGATGTATGGGTTCGTCCGCTCCAGGAGCTGGTCGCGCTGGCGCCAGACGTGCGGATGCGCGCCAACCATTTGCGACTGAGCGAGCTCGGGACGCTCGTACAGCTCACGTGGTCGGGTACGCAAGACGGTGGCGCGTTCGAGACGCCGATCGTCATCGTCACCGAGCTTGGCGAGGATGGCCGGCACCGGCGCATGGATGTCTGGGATGCAGACGCGGTCGACACGGCGTTCGCGCGCTTCGGAGAGATCAACTCCCCGACGCGGTCTCGCGGCCTTCCGTTCGCGAACAGCGCTTTCGAAGTGATGCGCGAGAGCATTGCGGCCTGGTCGCGACGCGACGAGCGCGGGTTCTGGGAGCCGCATGCGTCGACGTTTCGCTATCGAGATCACCGGCGTCAGTTCCAGCTGGATCTCGACCACGAGGAGTTCGTTGAATTCACGCGTCCGATACTCGCGATGGCGGTGAGCGCTTCGCTGCCGTTGATCGCGACGCGCGGGGAGCACCTGGTGCTCGTACGCCTGTGCGCGGAAGTGGCCGAGGAGCCGGTGGGCCCCAGCGAGATCGACTCGCTCTTCGTCGTCGAGACGAACGAGCGCCGAGAGATCGTCGGCTACGATCGCTACGATCTCGATGACCTCGATGCCGCCTACGCTCAGCTCGACGCTCTCTGGGAGGCCGGCGAGGCCGCCGTACACCGGCAGGCGTCTTCATGGGTTGCTGCCACTCGACGCACGTTCGAGTGCCGCGATTGGGGCGCGATGGCCCAGACGGGTGCAGACGACCAGGTCGCCACCAACCACCGATTTGTGGGGTGGGGCACGTTGCAAGGTGCGGCCGCGTGGGTGCCCCCGCTCCAGGAGCTGGTGACGCTCGCGCCGGATGTACGGATGCGCTCGGACCACGTGCGAACCAGCCTGCGCGCAGCCCTCTGGAAGTACTCCTGGTACGGCACGCGGGAGGGGGGCGCCTTCGAGATCCCGTGCGTGTTGGTCGCCGAGCTGAACGAAGACGGCCGACACCGACGCTTCGACGTGTGGGACGGGGATGCGCTCGATGCGGCGTTCGCACGCTTCGAGGAGCTGTCCGCGTCGGTCATCCCCTCCTCGTCGTTGCGATTCGAGAACGCTGCGACGCGAACGCTCGATCGGGCGAGCGAAGCAATGAGAGCGAACGACTGGGCGCGGTGCGTTGCGCTGCTGGCGCCCGAGTTCCGGTGCCTCGGCCGCCGCAAGATGCTTCGCTTCGACGCCGATCGGGACGAGTTCCTTGCGGGGATCCGTCCGTGGTTCGACATGAACCAGTCGCAGGTCGAAGCGCAAGTGGTCGCTACGCGGGGGGGGCGTTGCGCTCTGGTTCGCTGGAGCTCGCGGGGCGAGAGCGGCGATGTCGGTCCGAGCGAGATCGAGCTGCTCGTCGTCGTCGAGGTGAATGAGAACGGTGACGCGACGCGGATGGTTACCTTCGGCTGCGACCAGGTGGAGGCCGGCTACGCCGAGCTCGATGCGCGCTACTCGGAGGGGGGGGGGCGCTGAGCGAGAGGGCGCCGCCGGCGACACCAGGCGATTGCTCGAAGCGATGAATCACCGCGACTGGGACGCGATCCGTGCGATCTGCGCTTCAGGGTTCCGCGTGGAGGACTGCCGCTTGCTCGGCTGGGGGCCAACGCTTCGCGATGTCGATACGCTCATCGATTCGCAGCGGGCACTCTTCGAGCTATCGCCCGACGCCCGCTATCGCCTCGACCACCTGCGCGTCTGCGGGCTCGTCTATCTGTTCTGGGTGACGCGGATCGGTACTCGCGAGGGCGGTGCTCACGAAGCCGCGATGCTGACCGTTGGTCAATGGGACGAGACCGGAAAGTTGAAAGGTTACGAGATCTACGACCCCGAGCAGATCGATGAAGCCTTCGCTCGCTTCGAGGAACGGACCGCGAACGCCGTCCCCTGCTCGCTCGCTGTTATCGCCAGGCCCACGGCGGCAACCGCAGCGATGGACCGCTGGCACGCGGCCTTCAAGGTCGGGCACGAGAGCGGCGACTGGGATGCGCTGCGGCGGATCTGTGCGCCTGCAATGGTCTTCGAGGACCGCCGGCGTATGTCGCTGCTCTCCGGCGACGTCGAACTGATGATTGCTTCGGCGGGCGAGCGCGAATCGATGGGTGCCCTGCCCGAGACCTGGCTGCTGTCCACGGGCGGCGATCGGGTTGGTCTGTGGCGAATGATGTGGTCCGGCGGTCCGCCCGACGGACGCTTCGAGATCGAGTATCTCGCACTGATGGAAGTCGACGAATCCGGGCAGCTTGTGGCCATCCTCTTGATCGACGTCGACGACGCGCGCGCTGCGCAGCAAGAGGTATGGAATCGCTGGGCGGCGGTCGATCCGGTGGCGAAGCCGTGGATAGAGGTCGTCGCGACCAAGACCGACGCGTTCAACGATCATGATCTGAGCCCCACGCGGCGGATCTTCGTAGAGGATATCGTCGTCGAGGACCACCGGCGCACCGGCATCGGCCGTATCGAAGGGATCGAGGAGTATCTTCGTGCCATCTCAGTCCTGTGGGAGCTCTCGCCGGACATGCAGGCGGAGTTCGGGCAGCACTGGCTAGCGCTCGACCGGAGCGCGGCGGTCAGCACCATCCGGCGCTCGGGAAACGTCGCCGGTGGGGGCGCCTTCGAGAGCGAGTACCTGATCGTCGACGCCATGGCCGAGGGGCTCGTGACACGCATGGAGTTTTTCGAGCTCGAGGCCCTCAATGCGGCGCTTGCCCGTTTCGAGGAGCTGCGCCACGATCCGCTACGCATCCCGCCGAACGCGGCCACGCGTGCGTTCGATCGCAGCGCGGCGGCGGCTCTATCTCGCGACTGGAGCACGCTGCGCAGTCTCATCAGCGACGACTTCGTCTTCGAGGACCGAGGCAAACGCTCGCTGGTCCGCGGTGGCGCCGAGGAACTGCTCCCGGGACTGCAGTACTTCGTCTCCGAAGTGGGTGCGACGTGCTCGTTCGAGCCGCTCGCCACCGCCGGTGATAGACTCGCGATGCATCATAACGCGTGGCGCAATGCGTGCGATACGTCGACATTCGAGATCGACAAGATCTGCATCACCGAGATCGACGCGAGCGGCAAGGCGTGCACGATGATCCTGTTCGATACCGAAGACCGCGCCGCTGCCAGCGCGGAGCTCCTCGAGCGCGGGCTCGCAAACGGCGCCGGGGGGTTGCCGAGAGCATCGGGAGAGTACCTGCGCGCGTTCAACGCTCACGACCTCGACGGGGTGCGCGCTGTATTGCCGGATGACTACTATCACCATGACCATCGGCGTACGGGAATCGGCCGGATCGACGGCGCGGATGTCTATCTCGAGTCGCTGAAGGCGCTCTTCGACCTCAGCCCGGACGTGCGGCTGGAGCCGCTCTACCAGCTGCCGCCGAGCAAGCAGGGTCTGCTGATGGTCAATCGCTGGATCGGCACCGACGCCGAGGGGGGTGAGTTCGAATCGCTGTTCGCTGCGCTCACGGTATATCGCGGCAGTGACATCGCCGGCATCGAGATCTTCGAGATCGAGAATCTCGACCTGGCGATTGCGCGCTTTGAGCGGCTGCATGGGAGCTCGACAGCCGATCCTCTCGCGGCAATTGCGAGGCCCAATGCTGCAACGGTGACCATGGAACGCATGTGGGCGGCGTTCGGCGCAGAGGACCTCGATGCTGCACGTGCGCTGAGCTCGCCCGATCTCGTGTGGGAGGACCGCCGACCCATGGTGGGTATGTCCGGTGACAGAGAATTGATGCTCGCGTCCGCACGTGAGCGGCTGGCTTCGGGCGCTCGCCCCGAGCACCTCCAGATCGTGGGAACCGCGGGCGACCGCGTTGCCGTCGCTCGCGTGCTGTGGGCAGGCGGTCCTACCGACGGCCGCTTCGAAGTCGAGTTTCTTCTGGTGATCGAAGTCGACGAGGCCGGGTTGTGCACAGCCACGATCTTCTTCGACATCGACGAGAAGCGCGCCGCACTTCGCGAGGCATGGGCACGCTGGGTTGCGATCGATCCGACGGTGAAGCCGTGGGTCGATGGGATCTCGACGGCTACCGATGCGTTCAACGCCTACGATCTGACGCAGCTTCGAACGGCCTGGGCCGAGGATCTCGTCGTGCACGACCACCGCCGAACCGGTATCGGCATGATCGAAGGGCGCAATGCCTACTGCGAGTCGCTCACCGCCCTGTGGGAGCTTTCGCCGGACACGCAGTTCGATAACGGCTGCCATTGGCCGGCCTGGAACCGAACCGGCGCGATCGTCACCAGTCGGCGCACGGGAACCGTTCCCGACGGCGGCCCGTACGAGACCGACTGGCTCACTCTTTCTATCATGGAGCGGGGCCTCGTCACACGCCTGGAGTTCTTCGAGATCGACGATCTCGACACGGCGCTCACGCGCTTCGAGGAGCTGTCCGCCGTGAACGATGCGACCAACCGAACGGCGTGAGTACTGCGTAGCAATCAAAACCTGAAAGTCCGCCGATCTGATGGACGCCTGGACGCCGATCTGTGAGGGTCCCTCTCGGGGGCAATGGCATGAGCATCGAAGAAGCTTCTCCCTATCCGCGCGAGTTCAGAGGCTATGGTGGGGATCCACCG
>SPBQ01000408.1 GCA_004525875.1 Myxococcales bacterium | reverse complement strand
GACGTCTCGGGGCTCGTGCCGCAAGGACAGGCTTCGTGCCTGTTCCGTGATGATCATCAGCGCCGGGACGCGCAGCGGATACAGCGCTACGAGCGCAACCTGCTCGGGTGCCAGATCGAGCTGCTTGCGCTCGGAAATCGCCTGGATCTCGGACTCACGGAAGCGTAGGCGAAAGCGGTCACCGTCACGCTCGGTGTAGAGGTGCGCGACCATCGCGCCGTCGTCGAACGGAATCTTCACGTCGCCTTCGAACAGCGCTGCGCCCGTGACCTCATTCATGGCGAAGAGCTGCTCGAGCCCCTCGCGTATCTCGCGAACCGCTTGCGCGGGCCGCGTCAGGGGAAGGTCCATGATCACGATCGTGCCGTTGGTGAAGCGGTCGAAGGGCAGTGAGGCCGGCAGATCGGACGCGTCCAGGGCGATCTCGACGCCGTTGGCACGGACGCTTCCGCGCAGCGTGAGCGGGTTCCGTAATCGCACCTCCAGCTCGTCCACGGCGATCCGCGAGCCGAGCTGCTCGTCGTTGCCTGGATCGAGATCGAATCGAGCGCGCAAGCCATCGATCGTCACGCCACTCAGGGTCGGTGCGATGCGAACGGCCGGCACCGACACCTCGGTGATCTCGACGCCGAGCGGCGCGGCGTGCGCGATGAGCTGTGGGATCGCGCTGTCGAGCGCGCGCGGCGCGAGGGCGCCCGCGCAGGCCCACAACACAAGCCACGCGACAACGGCAATCGCGAGCACGCCGATGATACGCCGCCATGAGCCGGTGGGATTCCTCTTCATGGTCGCTCGCCACGGCCTACATCAGACCGGCGGGCCGCACGAGCGGCGAGAGTAGACAGTCTACGTCTGGCGCGAGCGTCAGCCGGGGCTTCCGGGCGTGAAACGGCACGGCATGCGCTTGATGCCGTGGATGAAATTCGAACGCAGCATCTCGGGTGCGCCGGTGATTTCCAGATCGGGCAGCCGGCGGAAGATCTCGCGGAACATCACCTTGATCTCGCGGCGTGCGAGATTGGCCCCGAGGCAGAAGTGCGCGCCTGGTCCACCGAAGCCGACGTGGTCATTGGGGGTGCGGCCGACGTCGAAACGGAAAGGGTTCTCGAAAACGGCCTCGTCTCTGTTGGCCGAGTTGTACCAGAGCAGCACCTTGTCACCGTCGCGCAGCGAGGTGCCACCGAGCGTCGCGTCGCGCGTGAGCGTGCGTCGCATGAAGATCACGGGACTGGCCCAGCGCACGATCTCGTCGACGGCAGTCTGCGCGACCGTGTCGAAGTCGGCCTCCCAGCGACGGCGCTCGTCGGGGTAGTCGCAGAGCGCCTTCATGCCGTGGCTGATGGCGTTGCGGGTCGTCTCGTTGCCGGCGGCCACCAGCAAGATGAAGAACGAGGCGATCTCCTCGTCGGTCAGGACGTCCTCGTCACCGGCCGCGTGGACGAGCGCCGACGTCAGGTCGTCGTGCGGATCCTGTCGACGCGCTTCGGCCATCTCGTGCATGAGCGCGGCAAGCTCGGAGCCGGCCACGAGCGCCGCCTCGATCAGGTTGGTTCCCTGCTCCACGTACTCGGCGTCGCCGAGGCCGAGAATCGTGTTGGTCTTCTCGAAGATGAACCCCGTATGGCTTTCAGGGATGCCCATCATATCGCAGATGATCTCGAGCGGGAGCGGTGCGGCGATCTCGGTAACGAAGTCGCACTCGCCCTTCTCGATCACACGGTCGACGACGGCGCGGGCCCGGCTCTCGACCGCGGCCTCGATCTGCGCGAGGGCTCGTGGCGTGAAGCCGCGCGAGATGATGCGACGTTGCCTTCCGTGTCGCGGATCGTCCATGTTGATCATTCCACCGAAGAACTCATTGAGCTCCGTCGGTAGATCGGGGATCGCGGTGGCGCCTCGTGCCGACGAGTAGATCTCGGGAGCCCTGCTCGCTTCGAGAACGTCGGCGTGGCGGGTAAGCGACCAGTAGCCCGGCCCCGGCTCGAGCGGCACGCCGGGAAGCATCCGCTCCTGGAAGAATCGAATCGGATCCTCGCTGCGGAGTGTGGCGAACGCGCCCTCGCGTTCGGCGTCGGGCAACTCCCAGAACTCGATCGCGGACGGGTCGATCTCTTCGAGGCGCAAGCTGCGAACGGGTTCCATCAGGCGGTTCTCCTTACTCTCGGACGTACCGGAGGGGCGCAACCTAGTCCGCCGACGCTCGATGCGTCAAGGCCTGGCATGCTTCGAAACCACGTCTGGCGATGCTGCCGCCTTCTTGGGTCAGGTCGACGATTGCGTAGTGTAGGGGGATGATCGCCCCGCTCCTCCATGTGGTCTCGGTGCTGGCCGTGGGCCTGTGTCTGGCAGGATCCCCCCAGCCGGCGCTTGCGCAAGCCGAATCACCCCCCAAGCCAGCGGCCACGGAAGCCGACAAGCCCCCGCAGCCGGCCCCCATCGCGGTGGCCGACATCGCAGGGGAGGCGGCGAAGCTCGAGAGCAGCCTCAAGAAGCGCGTCAGCGATGTCGAGCAGTCCGATCTCGTCGAGCGGGCCACCAAGGTGCTCGACGAGCTCATCGCAGAGATCGCCACCCACCAGGAGAGTATCGAAGCCGGCAACATCGAGCAGCTCGCAGCCAACGATCTCAGCCGGTTGGAGACGACGTGGGCGGCCACGGGCGACGAGCTCGCGAAGCTCGCCGCGGCGTTGAAAGACGCCGTCAGCAAGGTCGGGGACGAGCTCGCCGAGATCGCCGTTCTCGTCGATCAATGGAAGCGAACGGGCGAGGGTGCGCGCGGCGAGTCGGCTCCCGATACCGTCCTTGCCGAGATCTCGTCGATCGACAAGCAGCTCGAGAAAACCCGCAAGACGCTCGAGAAGCATCGCAACGACATTCTCGAAGTCCAGTCTCGGTCCTCGAAGCAACGCGACACGATCCAGAGCGCCCTCGAGAAGATCCAGACGGCTCGCAGCGCCGCGCTCGGCCGGCTTCTGGAGCGCAACTCCGAGCCCCTGTGGCGCGTGACCCCCAGCCGCGAAACGTTCGAGCAGGGCATCGCGGAGCTCCGCGCCCGTTACGCTGCCGCCAACGACGCCCGCGAACGGTATGTCTCCCGCCAGCGCGAGCGCGTGGTCCTGAACCTGCTCGCCATGATCGTGCTGTTCCTCATGATGCGGCGTGCGCGCAAGGTGCTCGACACGGCGTCGGACAGCGGTCGCGCAATGGCGGCCGGCAAGGAGCTCCGCGATGCCCTGCTCGAACGTTTCGCGGCTGGGGGTCACGCGCCACAGGGG
>SPBQ01000460.1 GCA_004525875.1 Myxococcales bacterium | reverse complement strand
TCGTAGAGCGCACGTTCGCATGGCTCGGCAACTTTCGTCGCTTGGTGGTGCGCTACGAACGGCTGATCACGACCTATGCCGGGTTCTTTCATCTCGCCTGTGTGATTTTGACCCTGCGACGGGTTTTGAAATGAGCTCTAGTACAAAATTAGTTTTGTACTAGTACAAAGCCGAGGGTCGTAGATGAAGAGCCCCCGCCACGGCTAGCGGATCTTTGCCTTTCGCGCCCCGAGGCCTGCCCACGCCCGCGGCGGACTGGCCAAGCCTTCAATGGAGGACGACGCCGCGAACGCTGCGCTCAGGCGTCGCCGCGAGCCGCGTCGACGCTCCACATGCCGGAGCCGTTGGTGGCGATGTAGAGGAACACGAAGCAGTAGAGCACCGCCAGCTCGCCATGGTTCAGGATCGGCAGCAGGTGGTTGAAGCCGTGGGCCATCCAGTAGGCCGCCGCCATCGTGCCGCTGCAGATGAACGCCGCCCAGCGCGTGAACAGGCCGGCGGCGATCAGCGCACCGCCGACGAGCTCGATCGGGCCGGCTGTGTAGAGAATGAACGTCGGGGCATCGGCCGGCGGCACGCCAGGCCAGCCGAACAGCTTCTGGCATCCGTGCGAGAGGAACATCGCTCCGGTGATGATGCGCAGCAGCGCGTAGCTCTGCGCGGTGTACGGCTTCATGAATGCGGCCATGGTCGATCTCCTCCGGGCGCGCGACGGTTCCGACGCGGCGGTCGCCGCGCACCCTAAACTCCGGCCCACCCCGTCGCCAGCTGACTCGAGTCGCAACCGCAATCCGAATCGGCGAGCGACAGCGAACAGAAGCATGTCGCTCACGGACGGCGAGGAATCGTGAGGTTGTCAGTCGAAGGAGATGTTCCAGTCGTCGGTGGGGTTGCTCAGGACGATCGTGTCGGCCAAGCCCTGAAGGTAGTCGACGAAAGGCGCTAACGTCTTCCCCTTTGCCTCCAGACCAATCGGGCTGTTGCCCGTGATGGTCGCATAGACGACCGCAGCCGCGAGGTAGCGGCCGGTCTTCCCCAGATGCGTGGACCTCTTCCACGCGTCGACGGGATCGCCGTCGATCTTCACCTGGCGAACTGCCCAGCCGGCCGGCGCTACCGGCGCACCGAGCTCGAACGCGATCGGGACATAGCCGATGTCGCCGCCCGGCACGCCGCGCAGACCGTCCCAGCCGGGAATTGACACGAGTCTGGGAAGCCACGTCATCAGGAACACGGGCTGAGCGCCGCGCGCAACGACCTGATCGTGAAGGTCCCTGGCGCCGGGGTAATCCTCCGCGTTCATGTGCTTGGAGGTGTTCGCCATCAGGACGAAATCCCACGGACGCTGGTCGAGCGCCCTCTTCGTACGATTCGAGTTGGCGTGAGCTTCGAGGGACCCGCCCGGCTCGACACGCGTAACGATCTTCGGGCGGGGGTAGCCGTCCTCCCTCAGGAAATCCCTGAGGTTCTTCTTGATGCCGCGGACCAAGCTGGTCCCGATGATGAGTACATTCATCTCCTGAGCCTGCGCGTGCACGGGCGAACCGAACGCAGTGCCGAGGCAGATCGCTACGAACACGGCAACGGGACGAAGCCTTCTTCTGATCATTCCTTTCGATCCCCTCGAGTCTGGGCAGCACTCAGGATGTGCTGATGCTCACCGATCGATCATAGCAGCTCGACCGCCCCCCCAGATGGGCGGCTCGGATCGGCGGCACACGGAAGCGAGTGAGGCCGATACTAGCCTCATGTCCCAAGGAGTGGAAGATCGAGAGTCCCTGCACGCCGCGCGCGGGGCCGACCGCGCGAATCGGATCACTCGCTTGACTTGTGCGGCACCGATCGGATAGCGCATTTGTCCATGATCAGACGTCGAACCATCACGCTGTCGCGGTCTCTCGCACTGCTCGTCGTGCTCGCCTGCATGCCCCTCGCACCGTGGGCCGCCCGCGCGCAGGACGAAAACCCCTGGCTCGAGCGCCGTGTCCTCAACATGGCCCACCGCGGCGGCCGCGCCGAAGCCCCCGAGCACACGCTCTACGCATATAAGGTAGCGCTGCCGAAGCTCGTGACCCTGCTCGAGGTCGACGTGCATCTCAGCGCCGACGGCGTGCTCGTCGTCCACCACGACGCCACGGTCGATCGTGTGACCAACGGCACGGGTCCCATCTCCTCGTTCACGCTTGCCGAGCTCAAGGCGCTGGACAACGCCTACTGGTACGCATCGGTGTGCGGGGGGCGCTGCACCGGCCAGCCGCCCGAAGACTACGACTTCCGCGGCGTGGCCACCGGCGACGCCCCGCCACCGGCCGGTTTCGAAGCGACGGACTTCCAGATCATGACGATGCGCGAGGTGCTCGACGCCTTCCCGAGAGTGCTCCTCAGCATCGAGATCAAGGGAAGCGCGCCCGACAGCGTGCCCGCCGCCGAGCAGCTCGGCGATCTGCTCACGGAGTTCGGCCGCGAGACCGACGTCATGATCGCGTCGTTCGACGACCCGACGACCGCAGCCTTCAAGGCGCACACCCCGAACGTCCACACCACGCCCGGGCTGGACGAAACGCTCGCGTTCGTCGGCGCACCGGGCCCACTGCCCGCCCATCGCGCGTTCCAGGTGCCGCGTACGTTCGATACGATCTTCGTACCGCCGCTCATCATCGACCCCGCGCACGCCAACGACCTGGCCGTGTACTTCTTCATCGACCCCGGCGAGGAGAACGAGACCGTCTACAACGAGCTGATCGACGCCGGCGCCGAGGGCATCATCACCGACCGCCCGAGTGATCTGCAGACGGTTCTCGATCAGCGCGGCGACGCCTACAAGTACAAGCAGCTGATGCCGACGAAGGTAGCGCT
>SPBQ01000476.1 GCA_004525875.1 Myxococcales bacterium | reverse complement strand
CGGCCGGTGATCCAGGAAATCGAGGCACGGCCGAAACGTGAATCGCGCAGCGTGGTGTTCGCCCTGCCGCGCGGGGAGCCGCTGAGAGCGGAGGTGGTGGATGCACGCACCGGCTTGCCGGTGGCGGGGGCATCCGTCTGCTACGCACTCCGCGACCAGCTCCACTCGCTCGATTGGAAGGAGTTCGGCCAGGAAGGCGAACGTCAGCGCCGGTTCGGCGAGCGATCGGTCGTGGTTGGCTAACCTGCCGGGCGGCGGGCTCGGCGACCTCGTGCCGCACCCGCTCTACTTGCAGCTGGCGTTCCTCGGTCCGGTTCGCGACTTCCACGCCGTAGCGTTCGGCACGGTCGCCGAGGCCGGCGGCACACCGGCCGAGCTCCGTGTGCTGATGCGCGGTGAGGATCGCAGCGGCGTTCTCACCATCTCCACGGCCGCCCGTCCGCAGCTCAACACCCTGAAGATTTGTGGTACGAAGATGACGGTCGAGGCGAACATGAACAACATGACGCTGGTGCGCCGCCGCGAGTACGACGTACCGAAGATCATCGGCAAGCCGTTACCGAACGTCGACGAGGCATGGCAGCTGGTTTCGCAGACGGCACGCAGTACCGTGGACTTCCTGACTGGAAAGGTCCGGTATTATCCCGGAATGGGCAACTTGATCGCGCGCTTTTATGCGGCCGTACGCGAGGGCGGCGAGCCGCCCGTGACGGCCGAGCAGGGCGCCGAGGTGGTCCGCGTGACTTCACGGATCTGGGATGCGCTCGCTCGCGCGCAGGGCGTTTCGATGCCCGACGGTCCAGCGGCGTTGCGAGCGGAAGGCTGAGAATGCGGGCATTCGTCACGGGTGGAACGGGTTTCCTCGGTCGCCGTGTGGTGCAGCAGCTACTCGACCGGGGTGATGAAGTGGTGATGGTGGTGCGCGACCCGGCCAGGGCAGCGGTACCCGCTGGCCGCGGCGCAGAGGTCGTGAAGTGCGACCTCGACGGCATTGATGCCGCGCTCGACCGGCTCGGCGGCTGCGACATCGTCTATCATATCGGCGCTCGCGTCGAGACCGGCGGCGACTGGGAAGAGTTCCTTCAGGCCAACATCGTCGCGACCGACAAGCTGATCGACGCCGCCTTCCGTCATGGGGTTCGGCGCTTTGTGCACGTAAGCTCGCTCGGAATCTTCGAGATCGCCGAGCCGGGCATCACGATCACCGAAGATTCGCCGTATGACACCCGGCCGATGCACCGTTGCCATTACACGCGCTCGAAGATCGGCGCCGATCGCATAGCATGCGCCGCGGCACGCGCCGGCATGCCGGTCGTCATCGTCCGCCCGGGACAGATTTACGGACACGATCATCCGCAACAGCCGCTCTTTCTGGGGCGCGTGCACAAGCGCGTGGGCGACTCCTCGCTGGTAGTGGTGAGCCGACCCTCCTACCTGGCGCCGCTCGTCTTTGTGGAGAACGCCGCCGACGCCGTGGTGCAGGCCGGTACAGCCGAGGGCGTGGAGGGGCGCGTCTTCAACGTGATCGACGATCCCGACCTCACACAGGCGGAGTACTTCCGCGCGATCGCGGGACTGCCGGGCTGTCCCTCGCGGGTGTTCTATCTGCCCGTAGGGCTGTTCGCGCCGGCTGTCAGGGCGGTGGATCTGCTGTTCCGCATTCTCAAGCGCCGCCGCTGGTCTGCGGCCTACCAGCTATTGCGTTCCGGGCGTAACGCACGCTACTCGACCGAGGCCGCCCGCGCCGATCTCGGCTGGGAGCCGCGCGTTCCGCTGCGCGAGTCGTTGGTGGCGACTGTGAGCGTGACGCGGTGAAGATTCTCTACCTCGAGGCTTCGTCGGGACAGGTCGTGGGCGGCTCGCTCACCGGAGTGCTGCAGCTGATCGCGGGGCTGGACCGCTCACGTTACACCCCGACGCTCGTCCTGTACGAAGACAAACGTGTCATCAAGAGCCTTCGCGCGCGGGGCATCCGCGTTCGGGTGTTCTCCAAGCGTCGCTTGCCGAAGGAGCATGCGCTGCAGGATGTTCCCGTCTACAACTCGGCAAAGGGCCATCTCGGTGTGACCCCCTTGCTCAAGAACCTGCGGGCGGTGGGGACGTTCGTGTTCGAAACGCTTCCCGCGGCCCGTCGCCTCGCACGGCTGCTGCGCGAGGAAGCGCCCGACATCGTTCACGTGTGCAACGGGTTCCGCGGCAACATGGATGCGATCGTCGCGGCGCGCATGAGCGGCATCCCTTGCATCGTGCATTGTAAGGGATTCGACAAGCACGGTTTCATCGAACGGCTGGCGGCGCCGGGGGTCGCGTCGTCGATCTGCATGACGCGGGCGATCGAGGATCATTGCCGTGCCGAGGGCATGAACCCGCCCGAGTACAGCGTCGTGTACGACGGTCTCGACCTCGAGGAGTTCCGGCCGACCCGCGGTCGCGATTGCGTGCGCGAGGAGCTCGGCATCGATCTGAACGCGCCCGTGGTCGGGGTGGTCGGCAATATCCAGGAATGGAAGGGCCAGCTGGTGCTGCTCGAAGCGATGGTCGACCTCGTGAAGACCTACCCGGACATCGTCGCGCTGGTCGTCGGCGCGGTGCACCGCTCGGGGCGCAACTACGCCGATTCGCTCCGGCGGTTCGTCGCCGACAAGGGGCTCACCGGCAACGTCATCTTCGCCGGTGAGCGCGATGATGTCGGCGACGTCATGAACTGCATGGACGTGGTGGCGCACACCTCGGTGCGCGGAGAGCCGTTCG
>SPBQ01000163.1 GCA_004525875.1 Myxococcales bacterium | reverse complement strand
TGTTCCCCCGCAGGGACGCTTCGATGCCCGTGTGGGCGTACCTGACATCCCCGTATCGCGCCATTTCCGGGGTGAGATAGTCGTCACGGTACTCTCCCCACCCGTGGAATGCCGCATTGTCAACCAGAATGTGGACCCCCGTGGGTGCGAAGAGACCTGCGACGTCTGCGAGTGCGTTCGTGTGGATGCCGTTTGCGAAGGCGGTGATGACGCTCTGCACAGCGGCGCGTTCTTCATTGGCCTGCGCTTTAACGCTCGCGGGTGCCAGGACGGCGAGTGCGAGGGTCGTCGAAAGGAGGAGTCTACGCATGGTACGTCTCCGGGTTGAGTGATGTGGCGCAGTGAAACGGAAAGAAGGCTGGACAGCGGTGACCGACCCCGCCTCGAGCCAAGTGTGAGGGTTCTCGCAGCATTCTGGACCGGCTCATTTCGCCGACCCGTGCCGGAGGTAGAGGACAGGGACGACGACCATGTTGAGGGCCAAAGAGGTGAGAAGTCCGCCGAGGACCACGACCGCCATCGGGCTCTGGATCTCGTTGCCGGGCTCTCCACCAGATAGCGCGAGCGGCAGTAGTGCCAGCCCGGCCGTCAGGGCGGTCATCATGATGGGACTCAGGCGCTCCATGGATCCCTGCACGACCGAATCGTAGAGCGGCACTCCCTCGGCCTGCAGGTGGTTGAAATGGCTCACCATCAGAATGCCGTTACGTATTGCGATCCCGAACAGGGTGATGAAGCCCACCAGTGTCGCGACGTTCAACACCCCCCCTGTAAGCCACACCGCGAAGACGCCACCGACCAGCGCCAAGGGCAGGTTCACCATCACCAGAAGAGCCTGTCGGACAGAGCTGAACTCGACGAGAAGCAGTAGGAACACTGCAGCGAGCGAGAGCAGGCTCATGAATCCGATGGTGCGCGAGGCCTCCTCCGCCGATTCGAACTGCCCTCCGTATTCGACGAAGTAGCCGGCCGGAAGATCCACTGTCGCATCGACTCGTCGGCGCAGATCCGCCACCACGCTCCCGACGTCCCGACCTGCCACGTTCGACTGCACAACGATCTTCCTCTGCACGTCCTCCCTCGAGATCGAGTTCGGGCCGAGATCGAAGCGCACATCGGCGAGCGTGCCGATTGTGCCCTTCGAACCCACGGGAGTGTTGATGCGAGCGTTGCGGACCGTCTCGAGGCTCCTCCGGTGCTGTTCGGTGAACCGCACGACGAGATTGAAGGTCCTCTGGTCCTCCAGGATCTGTGAGACGGCCTCGCCCGCGAGAGCCACATCGACCGCTTCAGCGAGCCACTCGGGCGTCACCCCGTAGCGCGCCATGGCCGGACGGTTCATGTCGATGCGGATCTGGGGCACGTCGGCCTGTTGCTCCATCGCTACGTCAACGGTGCCCGCCACACCCTGCGCGACAGTTTCGATGTCAGTGGCGATCCGCCGAAGCTCATACAGGTCGGGGCCGAAAATCTTGACGGCGATGCTCGCCCGGGTGCCCGACAACATGTGGTCGATCCGATGGCCGATGGGCTGGCCGATCGTGATCTGCGTGCCGGGCACGGCCGCGAGGTCCGCCCGCAGATCTTCGAGAATGTCCTCGTAGTCGTATGCGTCGATGTCGAGCCGGGCGTCGATTTCTGCCGCGTTGACCCCTTGAGCGTGCTCATCGAGCTCCGCTCTTCCGGTCCGCCGCGCCGTCTCGAGCACCGCCGGGTGCGCCAGCAGGATCTGCTCGATCCTCCGACCCAGCGCGTCGGACTCGTCCAGAGATGTGCCCGGTACGGTAAGCGCGCTGATGACAAGCGATCCCTCCTGGAACTCGGGGAGGAACGAGCGGCCGAGGAACGGGAATGCGCCCAGCGAGAGGACCACGAGCGAGGCGGCTCCTGCCATGACCAGCGCGGGCCGCTCAAGGATCGGGATCAACGTCGCCCCATACCATCTCTTGAGCGTTCGGACGACCAGACTCTCTTCTTCGGTCTCCAGCGCCTTTGCTCTCGGCAGCAGGTACACGCACAGCGCAGGCGTGACCGTGACCGCGACGACGAGTGACGCGAGGATCGAGACGATGTAGGCGATCCCGAGCGGTTGGAGCATGCGCCCTTCTACGCCGGACAGGAAGAGCAGCGGGACGAAAACGACGATGATGATCAGCGTCGCGACCACGATGCTCCTGAGGATCTCCTTGGCCGCGTCGAACACAACCTGGGACGCCGGGTCCCGAGCGCCCTCGGGGCGATGCTGATTCTCTCGCAGGCGTCGAAACACGTTCTCCACCACGATCACGGCATCATCTACCAGCGCGCCGATCGCAATCGCCATGCCTCCCAGCGTCATGGTATTGATCGTGATGTCCAGCAGCTTGAGTGCCAGTACCGCGGTAATGAGCGAGAGAGGAATCGCCAGCACCGAGATGGACGTCGTTCGCACGCTCCAGAGAAACAGGAACAGGATCACCACGACGAGGATGGCTCCGTCGCGGAGCGCTATCATGACGTTGTTCACAGCGGTCCGGATGAAGTCCGCCTGCCGGAAAATGCCGCGATTGATGGTCATGCCGGCGGGGAGAGTCTCTTCGATGCTCAAGATCTCCTGATCGATCCGATCCGTCAGCTCGAGGGTGTTCGTGCCGGGCTGCTTGAGGAGTGTCAGAATCACGGCCCGCGAGGCGTTCGCCGATCCATCGCCCAGTCTCGTGGCCGGTCCGATGCGGACGTTCGCCACATCGCCGATCGTGACCGGAGTGCCACCGCGCGTAACCACGACGGTGAGACCCACGTCCTGGATACTCTGCAAGCGCACCGTCGCTCGAATCAGGTACTCCTGTCCGCGCTCCATGAAGACGCCACCGGACGCGTTCACGTTCGAGCCTTCGGCGGCTCTGACGACGTCCTCGAGCGTTACGTCGTACGCGAGCAGGCGGTCGGGGTCCACGAGAATCTGGTACTCTCGCACCTCGCCCCCGAGGGGAATCACTTGAGCGACACCTGGGATGGCGAGAAGACGTCTGCGAAGCGTCCAGGCGGCCACGGAGCGCATCTCCATCGGCGTGACGGACTCATCTCCCGTAACCGCGATCAGGAGGATCTCGCCCATGATGGACGATATGGGCGCAAGCGTAGGTGTCCCTACGCTCTGCGGCAGCCCGGCTGCGACGAGTTGGAGCTTCTCGTTGACGATCTGTCGAGCCTGGAAGATGTCGGTGCCCCAGCCGAACTCGATCCACACGATGCTGATACCCTGCGACGTCGAAGAGCGCACCCTTCGCACGCCCGTGGCTCCGTTCACGGCGGTCTCGATCCGAAACGTTACCAGCGCTTCGACCTCCTCCGGCGCCATCCCATGTGCCTCGGTCAGGACGGTTACCGTGGGCGCCGTCAGATCGGGAAACACGTCGACAGGCATTCGTAGCGCTGTGACCGTCCCGGTGATGAGAAGGAGGAGCGCCGCACCTGCCACGAGAAAGTGGTTCTTGATGGACCAACGAATGACCCGGTCTAGCATCGGATACCCCTTCTAGTGCGCGTGGCCGCCGGCGAAATCGCCGCCGGACAGGGAGGCTAGACGCACCTGGTAAGCACCGAGGGTGACCACCATGTCTCCGGGCCTGATTCCAGCGACGACGTGAGTTCTTCGTCCGTCGGTGTCGCCCAGCGTGAGGATTCGCCTCTCGAAGGTCTCACCACCCGCCTGCACGTAGGCGACGAGCGTGCCGTTCTCGTCGAGGATCGCGGTGTTGGGGATGGCAATGCCGGTCACCGATTCACCTGTGGGAATCGTGGCCTGCACGAACTGGCCGAACGTGAAGGGACGGTTCGCCGCCGTCACCTCGAAGACCACGGGAACGGTGCGGGTGGCGGAGTTAATCACCTGCCCGACCGACCGTAACTGTGAGGTGAAGACCTCACCGGAGTTGTCGATCGTGAAGAGCGAGTGCGCATTCGCGGACAAGGTATTCGCGATCGCAGCTGGCACTTGAACACGCACCCACGCTCTGGACGGGTCAACCACGGTGAACAACGCCTCGCCAGCCTGCACGCGCCCACCCGGCACGAACATGCGTTCCGCGATCACGCCCGCCATCGGTGCCCGCAGAGTGAGTTGGTAGGCACCGTCCGTTCCACCGCCCATCGCAAGTAGCTCGGCTTCTGCGATCTCCAGATCGTGTCGAGCCTCTTCGAGGCGCCTCGCCGGGATGGCCCCGGCGCCGAACAGCGTCGCATCCCTTTCGACTTCTCGCCGCAGTCGCTCGACGCGCCCTCGGGTCTGGGCGAACCCGCCGTCCTGGCCCGTGGGCGAGAGGACGGCCAGGACCTGGCCCTGACGGACCCGATCGCCGACCGAGGGTGCGTTGCGGTTGGACCGGGCCTCAGCAATGCCTTGAACCGGCGCGCTGACCCGAACGAGCGACCCGTCGGGTGAGACGATCTCTCCAGCAGCGAGCATCGTGGCTTGAACCGGATGCTCCCCGGCCGGATGAACCGCGAAGGGGATGACCCACTGCTGTTCCTTGAGGAAGGAGACACCGGCCAGCTCTTCGGCGGCGTCGTAAGCGAGCGCTACTTCTTCGCTACCGTGGACCAGGACGTCGGACACGACGTGGCGGCTGTCCACCTGGGCGCTCTCGAGGATCAACTCGACCTGGTAGGTGCCTGCGCGGGCGATCACCGGATCAAGCAAGAAGATTCCGTCGCGCAGCGGAGCATCCACCGTGAACGACTCCGCGGCGGTTCCTCCCGACGAGAAACGGACGTCGAGCGTGCCCGCCCGAATCGGTGCAAAGCCATCTCGGTGCGTGAGGTGAATCGCCCAGTTTCCCGTCTGTTGCCCGGCGACGAGGAAGGGATACTCGAGAAAGAGCTCGGTTCCGTCGACCCATTGTGTGACGACGACAGCACCGAGTTCCGGCTCTTCGATCACCTCTTCTGCACCGCCGCAGGCGGCGCCCAATACGGCGAGTGTGCAAAAGGCTATCGCGCGCAACGCGGTCGTCATGCCCGTGTGAAGTCGAATTCGGGTCATTATCTGATCTCCGGAACGGTCGTTGATGGCTCAGCCGCGATGTCGAATCCGCCCATCGCGCGTTCGAGGTTGTAGTAGGCGGTCCACAGGTCGGCCTTCACTTGGGCATCTGCACTCCGCGCCCCCCTGAGCGCGCCGGCTGCATCGAGAAGCTCCAGCAGTTCCATCTCGCCGAGGTCGTAGGCTACCTGCGCGATCTGGAGAAGGTCGGATGACGCGTCCAGCTCCTCGTCACCCAACAAGTCGCTCCGGCGTTTGAGGCTCTCATATGTCTCCACCGCTCGGCGGAGGTCATTGTCTATTTGCCGACGAGTCAGCTTGAGCCGCGTCTCCATCGCTCCGACCCTCGCCTCGGCACCGGCGACTGCCCCCGCGCTGCGGTTGAACAGGGAGATCGGGATTGCCACGCCCAGAAATGCACCGCGGAAACCGTCCGACTGGCGCTTGTAGCCGCCTGTCGCGGTCACATCGGGGAGACGGGCCGCGCGCGTGAGCCGTACATTGGCGGACGCCGCCTCCACCGCCGCATCAGCCGCGGCGATCTCGTGCCGGCGAGATGTCACCTCGAGAGTAGCCAGATCCATGCCCGGATCCGGCGGGACCTCGGATTCCAGTCCGCTCGGCCCTACCTCCAGGACCTCGGACTCGGGCAGGATGAGAAGCGCCAAGGTTCGGCGTGCCGAGGAAACTCGGATCTCGGCGTCTCCCAGCAG
>SPBQ01000228.1 GCA_004525875.1 Myxococcales bacterium | reverse complement strand
CTGGGCGATCGCGTCGTCGAGCTTGCCCTGACGCTCGTAGATGACGCCGCGGTTGTGGTACGACTCGGGGTTGAGCGGCGAGAGTCGTTCGGCGTGGTCGAGCTCCTCGAGTGCCTCGTCGTAGCGGCCGAGCGCACCGAGAGTGCCGGCCAGGCTGGCTCTCAGGGAGCCGTCCTCCGGCTTCTCCTCGATGAGCTTGCGGTAAGCCTCGACGGCATCCTCGTAGCGACCGCTCTCGAAGTGCAGCGAGGCGAGGTTGCGCTCTCCGGTCGGCGAGGCGGTGTCGAGGTAGCCGAGGCTTCGCAGCCGTTCGAGGATCGCGGAATCCACCGATGCGCTGCCGGTGCCGGATGCCGCCGCCGTTGCGCGACCGCCCTCGTAGGTCGCGACCGATCGGCTCGGCGGCTCGAAGGTCAGTCCCTCGGTGAGCACGCGGCCCGGCATCTCGGCCGCGGCGCCCAGCCCGGCGAGCGCGAGGAGCGTGGGCGCGACGTCGACGAGAACGGGCCGGTCCAGGCGCGCGGCAGGCTTTACGCCGCGCCCGTACATGTAGAGGACCCCCTCGATCTTGTGGAAACGCTCGCTCACGCGACGCATGTCGCGGGTCTTGCTCGGATCGCCGTGCAGCACGCCGAGATCGAAGCCGTGGTCGGAGAGCACGACCAGCGTCGTATCGTCGTCAACTACCTCGAGGTAGCGTCCGACGATCTCGTCGGCGAGCTCGTACATCTGCTCGACCGTCCGTCCGTAGTGCTGCTGCTGTTCGGCGAGCTCGCCCTTGAGCCCCTCGGCCCGGAACAGGTGACCGAACAGGTGCGAGCTGGAATCCACACCCTCGACGTAGACCATCATCAGGTCGGGATCGTCGCGCTTCCAGAGCTCGAGCCCGATCTCGGTGTAGCTATGTGCGGTGGCCAGCGCCCATTTGAAGTGGCTGAGGTCGTCCTGGAACGCGAACTGCGCCGCGGCGCGCTCGGCCGGAACGTCGACGTAGCGTGCGATTTCGGCCTGCCCGAGATCGCCGGGGCGGCGGACCAGCTGCAGGATCTCGTCGGTGCGTGCCGGAGGGTAGACGATCCCCGCGGTGTCGGACGCCCCCGTCGCGCCCTCGTCGAACAGGAAGTGGTAGCAGGTGTGGTCGCTCGCGACGACACCCTCGACCGCCTCGGCCGGCCACGTCGCCCACCAGCCGACGACGGCGACCTTGCGGCCGACCGCGCTCAGGATATTCCACAGCGCCTTGACCTTGCGCATCTGGCTCGTGACCGGAAGCTGTTCGCCGGTCTGTTCGTTGATGGCGACGAAATGTCCGATCTGGTGGTCGGCCGGAAGGCGTCCGGTCGCGATCGTGGTCCAGATGATCGGGCTCAGAAGCGGGCGGCTGCTCACCAGTCGCCCGTATGCACCTCCCTGCCGGAGTCGTGCGAAATTCGGCATCCGGCCCTCCGACATCAGCAGATCCACGACGCCGGGGTCGAGACCGTCGATACCGAGCACGATCGTGCGAGGCCGTTCGGAACCGCCACTGCAGCCGCCGAGCAGGGTTACGAGAGACAGCCCGGCGATGAGCGCGCACTGAACGATAAGCGTCCGCATGGGGGAACGCGCCAGAGGGCACGCTGAGCGAGGTCCTGTCAAGTTTGTTACTCCGCTTCGTCGCTGCCGGGAGAGCTCACAAGTGCTTCGAGCGAGGCGAGGTTCCGGGCGTAAACCGTGTTGCCGGGCGCGCGCTTGAGCGCGGCTCGCTGGTGTACGAGCGCGTCGGTGTGGCGTCCCTGAAGGTAGTACACGTTGGCGAGGTAGTGATGGGGAAGGGCGGAGCGCTCGTCGAGCCAGGCGGCCGCGCTCAGGATCGCCGCGGCTTCGGCATAGCGGCCCTCCTCGGCCGCCTCACGACCGGCGGCGCAGCGTCTTTCGGTCTGCGTGGACGACGTTCCCGGTGTCGTTTCGGAGCTCGAGACGGCTGCACGCGCCGCGGCCACACGGCGACCGAGCGTGGCGGCCTCGTGGTCGTCGGCGTCGAGCGCCAGCACTCGCTGGACGGCGCGATCGGCATTGGCGAGCTGACCGCGTTCGAGCGCAATGAGGGCCAGGTTGTACCAGGGCCGGCTGTCCTGAGGGGCCGCCGCGACGGTGCTGAAGTACGCCGCGACAGCGTCCTCGCGCCGGCCGATGAGATCGTAGGCATAGCCGAGATTGAGAAGCGTTGCCGCGTTGCGGGGCTCGTGCGCCCGTGACTTCTCGAATGCTACGACGGCCTCGGCGTTATCGCCGGCCGCGATCAGCAGCAGCCCGAGATTGTGCCAGCCGCTCGGGAAGTCGGGATCGAGCCGGAGAAGCTCTCGCTGGATGGGCAGGCCCGCCTGAGGCCGTTCCAGGGCGAGATAGCGCAGCGCGAGGTTGTTCCGAACGAGCTCGGCCCGCGGCGACTGGGTCAGTGTCTTCGTGTAGATCGTCACCTCGTTGCTCCACTCGCGTGTCCGCTCTCGATCCGTCTGGACGAACACGGCGATCACGATCGCGGCCACCGCCCCGGCGGTGCGCGGGACGCGCCCGACCAGTGCCGCGCACAGGATGGCCGCACCGATCATCGGCATGTAGAGGTAACGCTCGGCGAACACGTTGAGCTGGGGCCAGCGCACGAGGAGATAGGGGGCGGCGCCGAGCGCCATCCAGGCCAGACCGAACGCAGCCGTCGGTCGTCGCCGCCGCACCAACGCCGCGGCTACTACCGCTGCACCCATGATCAGCAGGCCTGCGAGGAATCGCGGATCGGTCAAGCCGCTGGCCCGCTCGAAGTCGTGGTACATGTTCAGGTCGAACGGCCACACGAGCGTCTTCAGATAGGACGGCAGCAACGCGACCGCGTTGACCACGAGCTCACCCACTCCCAGCTCGAGCTGTCCGGCTCCGGGCAACAGCGCGCCGAGCGCGTCGATCCGCAGCCGGAAGTACAGCGCCAGCGCTGTGACCGCAGCGGCGTAGTGCGCGATGCGTGGCGGACGCGCACGCCGGGCCAACACGTCGTAGGCGATCATGAAGGCGGGGATGAGCGCGCCCGACTCCTTGAACCACGCGCCGAGCAGTGTGCACGCACCGATCGCGGGCGTCGCGATCCACGACCATCGGCCGCCGCCTTTCTCCGTGCGCGTTCCTGCGCGAAGGAGAACGCACAGGAGGGTGCAGAGCACGGCGCCGAGCCCGGCTGCGTCGGCGATCCAGAGCACCGACTCCGAAGCGGCGGGATGGCACGCGAACAGTGCCGCGAGAACGGCCGCCGCTTGGAGATTCGCACCCAGCCGCGTGAGCAGCAGCAGGACGAGCAGAACGTTGGTCGCGTGTAACGCCAGGCTCAGAAGATGGGCGGGGCGGGGACTGCCGTCGAACCAGACGCTTGAGACGACCAGCGGCAGTTGCTGCAATGGACGGTAGTACTGATGCGTGCCGCGGCGGTCCGGCGCATCGACGAAGCCCCACAGCGGCTCACTGAACAGACGTTTCGCGCCATTAAGCGAGTGCACGCGGATGTCGCGTTCCATGAAGATCGCGTCGTCGAATACGAAGTCGTTGCCCAGCGCGCCCCCGTAGCAGATCCAGATCAGCGCTGTCAGCGCGATGCCGATCGCTACCAGTGCGATAGGGGAGGGTCTCGCGATGGGTGTGTGCGGCGGCTTCACGAGCTACTCGGTCGCAGCTCTGCGGCCCGCAGCCGGTGACCGCGCGCGGCCAGCGGCTCGCCGCGCTCTTCGAGGAGCCGGGCCAGCCGCTCGTGGTAAGCCGCGTCGGCTCCGGAGGCGCTACCGGTGGGGTCCGCGAGCTCAGCCTCGATTGCCGCTACGCGTTCGAGCTCCGCACGCGCCTGTTCGATCTTCTTCGATGCTCGGGGCCGGGTCAGGCTCGCGATGTGACGCGGATTGATCTCGTCCGAACGCAGGAACGCGGCCAGGGCCTCTTCGTAGAGACCGTTGCGCGCGAACACCAGCCCGAGATTGTAGAACAGAACGTCGTTGTTCGGCGCCGCCTCGGCGGCGAGCGCGAACTCGCGCCGCGCTCGCGGCCAGTCTCGATGCTCGTAGGTGAAACCAAGCGTGTAGTGGAAGTGTCCGAGCAGATTCTGTGTGAGGTAGTCCTTGGGTACGCGGTCGTCGTACTCGCCCGCGATCTCTCGGCGAGGAATCGTTGGGGACGGCCAGTCCGGCCCCCTGCGCCAGGCGCGGTAGACGACACCCACCGGGACGATTTCCAGCGCGGGTAAGTCCCAGTTCGGGTGATGCGTGAAGAACAGCGGCTCACTGTCTGGATCGAATCTGAGCGGCGGCAGGTCGGTCTTGCCGACTCCCTGCAGGATGAGGTGGATGTCCGGCCGTCGCCCCTCGACGAGGTGTAGGTAGATCAGGACGAACAGGACGTTGTCGTCGGTCGCGATCAGGTGCGCGCCCGGCGGCAGCGATTCGAGGACAGCGTAAGCGAAGTCCTCAGCGATCCGATACTCGCTGCGATCGAACTGCCGGTACCCCATGGCCAGCAACGCCAGGGGCAGCGCCAGCGCCGCCGCCCGCAGCGGGCGCGTCAGGCGCGTCGCCAGCGCATCCCAGCCGATGCCCGCCAACAGCGCGGCGGCGATATAGGAGGGGATGTAGTAGCGATGCCAGATGAAGATGTCGCTCCGCGACCCGTGCAACGCCATGCTCGCGAGGTTCGCGATCATCACCAGCACCAGCAGCGCCACCGGGAGCCCGCGGCGCCATCCCGCCCAGATGCCGATTGCAGCGAGCGGGAAGCCGAGCCATGCGATCTCGGTGCCGAGCCCGTGCGCGTAATCGATGGTGATCGGCAACAGGTCGGCGGCGGATTCGATCCACG
>SPBQ01000016.1 GCA_004525875.1 Myxococcales bacterium | reverse complement strand
TCGCGCTCGAGCGCCTGCGCCGCGTTGAGCGTCAGATCGAGCACGGCCTGGGAGAGCAGATTCGCATCACCCTGGATCACGGGCAATGCGGCGGTGGCCTCGCACTCGACCAAAATCTCACGACGATCGAGCTCCTCGGACGCGAGCCTCAGCGCATGGGCCAGGACGTCCGCCAGCGCCACCGCCCTGACCTCCGGCGTGGTCGGTCGCGCGAAAGCCAGCAACGACGCGATCAGGCCGTCGAGCCTGTCGGTCTCGTCGCATATGAACTGGCAGGCGCGGTAGGAGTCATCCGCAGCGGCGAAATCTTCCTGGATCAGGGAGGCGGATGCGCGGATGACGCCGAGCGGATTTCTTACCTCGTGCGCGATGCCGGCGGCGAGCCGGCCGATGGCCGCGAGCTTCTCATGCTCGAAGAGCGCCCGCTGCGCCTTCTCGAGATCCTGAAGCTGGCGCGCGATCGTATCTGCATTCGCGCGCGCCCGGGTCCTGGCCATGAAGAGCCGGCCGCAGAAGAAACCGAGGGTCGCGTACGAGATCACGAAGATCGCCAGAACGAGCGCGGCGACATCGGTACCGCCCATCTCCATACGGGCGCCGAACGCCGCGAACAGGCCGACGTCGAAACCGCCAACCCCGGCACCAGCCACCAGACCCATCAGATCCCATCTCGCGTTCATCGCCTTCAACATCATACCCGCCGAGTATAGCCACTCGACCGAAGCAAAACCCTCGCCGCTGCCGCGGCGGTCTCGCGCCGGGCTCTGTGGCAAGAATCACTGCCCCCACCGGCGCAGCGACGCACCAGCTGTCGCAGGACCGCTACACCTCAAAGCGTCGGGTCGCGCGCCTGGAGCGGCAGCCCCGCCTTTCTCCACGCCTGCATGTGTCCGTCCAGGTAGAGGACCCGTTCGAAGCCCCGCATCCCGAATGCCAGCTTGGACAGTCCGGCGCGGGGCCCGTGCTCGGAGTAGACGACCACCGGACCGTCGTGCGAGACGGGGATGAGATCCGCGCGCGCGAACGCCGCCCAGAACGGAATGTGCACGGCCCCGGGCACATGGCCCCGGTCGTACTCTCGGCGCGACCGGACGTCGACGATCGCCGGTGGCCTGCCACGCTCCATCATGAGCAGGAGCTCGGCCTGGATGATGTGGCTGGGGGGACTCTCGTCAGCCGCCGCGGGAGCAGCACCGTTCGCGATGGTCAGCGCCACGCAGACAGCGAGTGCCGTGCATGCTTCTCTCACCGCCGAACCTCGACGCTCTCCTAGAGTCGCGGCGCGGTACGGCTCGGATCGACGCGGAGGCTCATGGCCGTGATCTCGTATCGAGCTCGCGGAGATCGGCCGTCGTAGCGGCACCGAACACCGACCGTTCATTCGATGGATGAGCTCACGAGAACCGCTCAAGTACCGCATGGATCGATGTCTTGCCGCCGAGGGCTCCCAAGGGCGAGGCAGCCGTCAGCAGGCTCATGGCCGTCGCGTCCGCGCATGCGATGCCGCCGGAGTCCTTCACCCTGCTCGCGATCTCAACCGAATAGTCGTTCATGGTCGCGAGGACCACGCGGTTACACGTCCGGGCCAGCGGAGGGTGCCCCATTCTCAGCAGCTCGCCCGCCACGCGCGCGCGGCCCACCTCGAGCTTGTCGAGCGCCGTGGTGTAACTGTCGCGCAGAATCGCTGGGAGATCGCGAAGACGGCTCGCCGGCGTATCGAACACGACGATGGGAAAGAGGGTGCCGACGTGCGTGAACAGAACGCACTTGCGTCCGCCGAGCCAGACCAGGTTCGCGTACCAATCCTCCGGCTGTTCCCGCGCCGCGTCCTCTCCCGCTTGCCGCAGATGGGCACCTCCCATGGCGCGCAGGAGTTTCTCGGTACAGCGCAATCGCGGCATGAGGATCTAGGCCACGGTCCTGCACGACATGCGAGGATCGGGCGCTCAAGAATAGACGCTTCATGCAACCTCTCCAACCGCAGTCCGCCGGACGACACCGGACACGCCAGAGGCGGGTTGCCGCATGAGGATCGCGATGCTCGGATCCTGGACCGACACACGGTAGAGCGCTGCGCGCTCGAGACGACGCCGACGACCGGAAGAAAGTTCACGATCGCGACGAGGATGAACAGCGTTGTGGAGAACGTCTTCACGGCTCGGTCGTCGCGACACCAGCGAAGGTCATGCCTCTGGCCGCGTCGCCCACCAGACCCATGCGGCGAACACGAACTGGAACGGCAGTCGCACGATGAGAGCCGCCAGGGACATCTGCGGGAACAGCGCCGGGTTCATGGCCATGTGGATGTTCGCCGGATAGACCGCAGCGAGCAGAGCGAGCAGTCCATAGCCGGCCCAACGACGCGTCGCGATCGGGAGGATGCCCAGGCCCCCCGCGATCTCCGCAATGCCGCTCACGGACACGAGCGCTCGGTGCGCCGGAAGATAGGGAGGGACGATCGATAGGAAGAATCCGGAATGCGTGAAATGGGCGACGCCGGCTCCGGCGAAGAACATCGCGACGCCGATGAGCGCGACGGCACGTAGTCTACTCGAGGGCAGTGCGAACATAGTTGGATTTCCTCCGCTCCGCACGTGAAAGCGTCCGTCTCCATGGAGGATCGGGATCGCGCTCTTGCCCTCGCCCCGCCCCGGTAGTACCGGATACCCCGCCATGCAGATCAGTCACCGACGACACCATCCTCCGCCGGTTCTCCTCGCGCTCGCCCTGGCGGCCTTGCTCGGGGCGTTGATCCACGCCGGCGGTGAGGCGACCGCCCAGGAGCCCAAGTTCAAGAAGATCTGGCTGAGCAACATGCGCAACGCGCACGAGTTCGGCTCCATGTATCTCGGCGGAACGGTGACCCCGTCGGCGCTCAAGAACGCTCGCGAGAAGAAAGGCGTGCGCACCGTCGTGAACCTTCGACTGCCCGGCGAGCAGATCGACTGGGACGAGGGCCACACCTGTCGACGCTACGGGATGGAGTACTTCAATCCCGGCTTCAAGACGCCGAACACCCTGAGCAATCGTCTGCTCGGCATGCTGCGCGAGCTGCTGGCCGATCCGCGCAAGCGACCGATCCTGATGCACGATTCCTCGGGCGCACGAACCGGCGCGGTCTGGCTGGCGTACCGCACGCTGGACGAAACCATCCCCTACGACCAGGCGCTCAACGAGGCGCGCGGGCTCGGGCTCAAGACGGGCGAACTCGAGGATCGCGTGAACGCGTACATCACCGGCGTGCAGACGGGCGCGATCCGGGACACCGAGGGAATCCACTGAGATGAGCTCCTGCTATGCCGAGCGCTGGAGTCCCAGGGACAGGATCTTCTGAAGCAGTTTTTCGTATGAGATGCCCGCCGATTCGGCAGCCGAGGCGAATTCCTCGAAGCGGGCAATCTCGGGGTTCGGATTCGCCTCGAGGAAATAGGGCCTGCCGTCCTCGCTGAGCCGGAAGTCGATGCGGCCGTAGCCGCTGAGCCCCAGGATCTTGTAGATCCGCTTGCTCCGGCTTTTGAGATCCTCGATCACGCCTTCGGAGAGCTTCTTCGCCTCCTTCACCGATACGCCCATCTTGACCTGGTAGGCGACGTTGAACTTCATGTTCTCCGTCGCGATGAACGGTGCGTCGTGCGGCTTGTTCTTCACGACCAGCTCTTGCGGCGGTAGCGCGGTCAGCCGCGCGTTGCCGAGGACACCGACGTAGATCTCGCGACCCACGATGAACTGCTCGGCTATCGCATCGGTGTGGACGCGCTCGTGCACGAACTTCACACGCTCGGCGAGCTGGACGTCGTCGTTCACGACCGATGCCTGCGAGATGCCCATCGATGAGTCCTCCATCAGCGACTTCACTATGAGCGGGTACTGCAGGCGTTTCGGCTTGTGCACCTTGCGACCGATCGGGTAAACGGCAAAGCGTGGCGCGCGAATGCGATGATACGTCGTGAGTTGCTTGGATACGGCCTTGTCGCGCGCGAGCATCAGACCACGCGGATTGCAGCCCGTGTACGGCATACCGGCCAGCTCCAGGAACGCGACGACGTTCTGGTCGTAGACCGCCTCGCCCTTGAACTCCTCGAGCAAGTTGAAGACGATGTCCGGCTTCCAGGCCTCGAGCGCCTGACGGATCGGGCGCAGCTCGTCGCGCGCGCCGAGCTTGTAGACGTCGTGGCCCAGGTGCGCAAGCGTCGAGCAGACGTCGAACTCCGTCTTGCACTCGTTGATCTGTTCCTCGGTGTAGCCGGTGAGGTCGTCAGGCGGGACCAGGCCTTCGTGCACCAGCGCGAGAACGCGCAGCTTCTTCACAAGGCGTGCCACTCGCGCTTGCGGTACAGGTAGTGCATCGTGTGGGACGTGAGCAGAATGGTGAAGTCGAGCTTCATCCGCTGCTCGTCCCCCACCGCGCGCAGCCTGAGCTCCTTGCAGCGGCCGATCATCTCGCCGAGCACCACGTCGAGCGTGAACTCGTATTCTCCCGTCCAGCGCGCGACCATGCGGCGGATCTCGCTGCGGTGCGATCGCAGGAAACTGGCGGCCGGCCGGCCCGAACGGCCGTTGACGACGTCCGTGAACAGCCGTTTGAGATCGTCGTCGTAGTCGTCGGGGTGACCGGGCGCGTAGCGATCCCCCTTGTCGCGGTAGTAATCGCGCAGTGTCTGGCGCAGCGCCGAGATCGGATCCACCCGGCGGCGCGTCATCACGCACGGCTGCTCGCCGGCGAGACTCGCCATCAGCTCGTCGACGTACTCGAGCTTGCGCAGCGCGGGCCAGCCAGCGTAACGCTGCCGCCAGTTCGAGCGTGGCGCCAGCCAGACGGCGAAGGTTTCGGCGAAATCCTCGTGCGGGTGGGCCTGAGCATACCAGAGATCGAGGTTGAGCACGTAGCGACGGCTGGCCGGGTTCGGACGGTAGTACTCGGGATACGGAAGTCCCGGCGAACCGAATACTTCCCGCCAGCGCTTGCGCCGCTGCAGATTGAACGCGTGTACGATCGCGTGGCCGGCCTCGTGGCGCAGCAGCTTGCGCATCTCGCGATGCGTGCCGCCTTCCACTTCCAGCATGTGACGCCGCTCAAGCCGCTTCAGACGCGGGTGGGCAAGATAGAACGGCGCCGCGATGCCAGGAACACCGTCGGGACAGAACCACTCGTTGGACAACCAGACGTGCGGCTTCACCCTGAGATCGCGGTCCTCGAGCTCCGCGTAGAGCCGTTCCACGCCGGCCTCGATACAGCTTCCCGCGACCTCGAGGCCGAGATCACACATCCGGAGGTCGAGGAGTTTCTCGGCGGGCCAGTCGGCCCATCTGGGATTGCGACCGTTGAGCGCCAATTCGAATCTAGCTCGTGTACGCCGCGTTGAAACGAACGTAGGCCTCGGTGAGATCCGAAGTGACGATCGTCGCGGCGCCGGCACCGGTTCCAATCCGCACGTTGATCGTGTACTCGGCAGCTTTCATGAGCTTTCTGACCCGGCGTCTTGCCTCGTCCGAGATCAAGGTGCCGCGTTTGACGAGCGCCTCGCCGGCGATGTCAATCTCGATACCGGAGACGTCAAACTCGACGCCCGAGTTGCCCGCGGCCGACACGATCCGGCCCCAGTTCGGGTCGGCGCCCGCGAGCGCGGTCTTGAGGAGAACCGAGCCGGCGATCGCGCGCGCGACACGCTCGGCGTCGGCATCGCTGCCGGCGCCGACGACGACGACGTCGACGACCTTGGTGGCGCCCTCACCGTCGCGCACGATCATCCGCGACAGCTCGTCCATCACGGCCACCACCGCCTCCGCGACCGGCCAGTAGCCGGGGCTGTCGGGGCCCTCGATGGTGGAACCGGCCGCCTTGCCGGAGGCCAGCAGAACCACGGAGTCGTTCGTGCTGGTATCGCCGTCCACGGTGATTCGATTGAACGACAGCGCCAAAGCAGCGTCCAGCATCGTTCGCGCAGCGGCCGGTGAAACGTCAGCGTCGGTCATCACGAATGAGAGCATGGTGGCCGACGGAACCATGCGGGGATTGATCATGCCGGCGCCCTTGGCCATGGCCGCCACCGTCACCGCGTCGCCGTCGACATCGATGGCACGATGACTCCATTTCGGGAAGGCGTCGCTGGTCATGATGCCGCGAGCGGCAGCCGTGAACCCGCGCGGGCTCAGTCCATCCACGGCCAGCGAGATCGCGCGTGCGAACGGTGTACGCTCGAGCTGAACGCCGATGACCCCGGTCGAGCAGGGCAAGACGAGGCTCGGATCGATCGATAGCCGGGAGGCGAGCTCCCGGCAGCTCCACTCGACGAACTTGAGCCCTTGCTCGCCGGTGGCGGCGTTGGCGTTGCCCGAGTTCACCATCACGGCCTGCACGCGGCTGTCGGCACTGTTGCGCCGAGCAACCACCACGGGCGCAGCCGCCGCTCGGTTGCTGGTGTAAGCCGCGGCACACACGGCCGGTCGATCGGCGACGATCAGTGCGAAGTCGCGCCGCCCCCTGGGCTTTAGGCCGCCATGGACTCCGGAGAATCGGAATCCGGCGATCGGGGTCGGAGGGGTTCCGGGCTCAATCTTCACGTGACGCCGTCAGGTCACGAACGGCCGTGGCACTTCTTGTGCTTCTTGCCGCTGCCGCACGGGCACGGGTCGTTGCGACCGACTTTCGCGACGTTGCGCCGCACCTGCTGCGGTTTCTCCTGCTCGGCCGCCGCTCGCGCGTGCGCCTCCATCATCTGCTGCTGGTTGCGGCGACGCTGTTGTTCCATCCGCTCGACGTCCCGGTCGTCGGCGATTCGCACCGAGTACATTTTCTCGACGACGTCCGCCTCGAACCGCTCGAGCATGCCGGCGAACATGTCGAAGCCCTCGCGCTGGTACTCCTGCAGCGGATTGCGCTGGCCGTAGCCGCGCAACCCAATCCCTTCCTTGAGATGGTCCATCGCCAGCAGGTGGTCCTTCCAGTGCAGGTCGATCGACTGCAGTGTGACCACGCGTTCGAGATGGCGGATGACTTCCCCCCCCAGCTCCTGCTCGCGGTGCTCATAGGTCTCGGTGATGGCCTGCACCACGCGCTCGTTCAGAGCCTCGAATATCATGGTATCGTGCGCATCTGCGGGCAGATCGAGCCGGAAGCGGAACTGGCCGAACATCGAGTCCTCGAGCCCCTTCCAGTCCCATTCCGCGCGCGGCCGGTCGGAATTAATGTGCGCCGCAACGATAGCGCCTGCCATCTCCCCGGCCATTGCAGCGATCTCTACGCGAAGATCCTCTCCCTGCAGGTAGCTGCGGCGACGCTCGTAGACGATCTCGCGCTGCTTGTTCATCACGTCGTCGTACTCGAGCAGATGCTTGCGGATATCGAAGTTGTGGGCCTCGACTTTGCGCTGCGCGTTCTCGATCGCACGCGTGACCATTCTCGCCTCGATCGGTTCGCCGTCCTCCATCCCGAGTCGTTCCATGAGGCCCTGGATGCGCTCGGCGCCGAAGATGCGCAAAAGGTCGTCTTCGAGACTGAGGAAGAACCGGCTCGCGCCTGGGTCGCCTTGACGTCCCGATCGACCGCGCAGCTGGTTGTCGATGCGGCGGGACTCGTGGCGCTCGGTACCGACGATCGCCAGGCCGCCCGCCTCTAGGACTTCCTCGCGCTCGTTCGCGCACTGCTTCCGGTAGTACTCGAGCTTCTCTTCCCACTGCGGGGAGTCGCGGGCCTCCTCGCCCAGGTCGGACAGCGTGAGGAACTCGGGGTTGCCGCCGAGCACGATGTCGGTGCCGCGGCCGGCCATGTTCGTCGATATCGTGAGAGCGCCCTTGCGGCCGGCCTGTGCGACGATCTCGGCCTCGCTGGCGTGGTGCTTCGCGTTGAGCACGTGGTGTTTGACGCCAGCCTTGGTGAGTGCGGTGCTCAGCTGCTCCGATTTTTCGATGGTGATCGTGCCCACCAGCACGGGCTGGCCGCGCTCGTTACACTCGCGGATCTCGTCGATGACCGCGTCGAACTTCTCGCGCTCGGTCTTGTAGACGACGTCGGCGCGGTCCTCGCGAACCATCGGACGGTGCGTGGGAATGACCAGAACGCCGAGACCGTAGATCTTGCGGAATTCCTCGGCTTCCGTCTCGGCCGTGCCCGTCATGCCGGCGAGCTTGTCGTACATGCGGAAGTAGTTCTGGAACGTGATGCTGGCGAGCGTCTGATTCTCGCGCTCGATCTTCACGCCTTCCTTGGCCTCGACCGCCTGGTGCAGGCCGTCGCTCCAGCGCCGCCCCGGCATCGCGCGCCCCGTGAACTCGTCGACGATCACGACCCCGCCTTCGACGATCATGTAGTCCTGGTCGCGGTGAAACAGCGTGTGCGCCTTCAGCGCCTGGTTCACATGGTGGAGGATCTCGATCTGCGACGGGTCGTAGAGATTGACGATGCCGAGAATCTCCTCCACGCGAGTCACACCGTCCTCCGTGAGCGTGGCCGTCTTCATCTTCTCGTCGATCGCGTAGTGGTCCTCGACAGTGAGCCGAGGAATGAGCCGGTTGATCGCGTAGTACTTCTCGGTGGACTGCTCCGTGGGGCCCGAGATGATGAGCGGCGTGCGCGCCTCGTCGATGAGGATCGAGTCGACCTCATCGACGATCGCGTAGTGAAGCTCACGCTGCGCGAACTCGGCGCGGTCGAACTTCATGTTGTCGCGCAGGTAGTCGAAGCCGAACTCGTTGTTCTGCCCGTACGTGATGTCGCACCGGTAGGCGGCACGGCGCTCTTCATCGCTGATCGTGGTGAGAACACAGCCGACCGACATGCCGAGGAACCGGAAGATGCGGCCCATCCAGTCGGCGTCGCGGCGGGCGAGGTAGTCGTTCACCGTGACCAGGTGGGCGCCCTTGCCGAGAAGCGCGTTGGCGTACAGCGGCAGCGTCGCGACGAGGGTCTTGCCTTCGCCGGTCTTCATCTCGGTGATCGCGCCGCCGTGAAGGACCAGCCCGCCCAGGATCTGGACGTCGAAGTGGCGCATGGCGAGCACGCGCTTCGCGGCCTCGCGGACGGTGGCGAAGGCTTCGGGTACTATGTCCTCGAGCGGCTCGTTGTTATCGAGCCGCTCACGGAACCTCGCCGTGCCGCGGCCGAGCTCGTCGTCGCGCAGCCTCGAGACCTCCTCCTCCCACTCGTTCACCCGAACGACGGTCGGGTGAAGCTTCTTGAGGAAGCGATCGTTCGGCGATCCGAAGATTTTTTTGGAGACTGTCTTCAGCACGAGGGAATCGTCAGGCGGGCTCCAGCGCCGGGTCGGCCACAGGCGACGGCGCGGCCGGCGGGTTGCGATACGTCTCGAAGAGCCGGCCCCACTCTGTGGCGCGGAACTCGCGAATGCGCCTCGCGCCCACCGTCGGGTACCACAACAGATCGTGGTAGACGTTCGACGCGAACGGCGCCCAGACCACCAGTGGAGAGTGCAACGCCATCTTCTCGAGGAACTGCAGCGGGCCCTTGCGCAGCATCTGATCTCCCCAGATCACGAAGCTCTTCTTGGTCTCGAAGCCGAAGTTCACGTTCGAGACGTCTTGCCCTTCGAAGCGAATCTTCGAAAGATCCGCGCAACCGAGCTCGCGCTCGTGACACATGCGAAGATAGGGGATCTGGAGAGGATCGAAACCCATCATCTTCGCAGCAACGGCGTCGATCGCCACGCTATCACCGCTGGCGAGCAGGTAGTTCTTGATACGCGGAAACATCGTGCGCGGTCCGGCACCGTCGCCGCAAACCGTACCGTCCATCACCGCGAACACCCCGGAATGTAGCTCGCGCTGCATGTAGACGAGGTCCACGAGCACTTCGTGAATGTGTTTGTGGGCGTAGTGGCGGACTTCCTTGAGCAGGCCGCCGAAGGCGTTCTTGATCGCGCCGGTGGTCGTGGAGTGGCCGTGCGTCTTCACGGTCGGCAGGTGCACGACGTTCTTCCCCTCGAACAGGACGGGCACCTCGATGCCCTCGGGGAAGATCTCGTTGAGCTTGAGCAGGGGGCTCTCGAACTTGCGGACCTTCCACTCCACGGTCGTAAGCGGCGTGAAGTCGAGACCGTAGTGACGAAGGACACCGCCCCACAGGTTGTTCTCGCACCCCTTGAGAGGATCGGTGACGACCGTCTTGTTCTCGACCGGGATCAGCTTGTCGCGCGGCCAGTCGCTGTCCAGCAACGCGCGAACCACGCCCTCGACCTGCCACGGCTGGGAAGAGCACGAGGGGAAGTACTTGGTCCAGGAGAGGTTGAGCTTGATAAGCGTGTCGTGGTCGCGCGGCAGGAAGCGGTCGGCCTCGGCCATCTTCATGAGACGGCCGTAGTCTGCGACCACCGACTCCGGGCGGGTCTTGACGACGGCTACGATGCTCTGATCCATTACAAAGTCCCGCTTCAGAATCCCGCTCGAGCTGCTAAACGAGGGGCGACAACCCCCGGTGCGCGGGTCGGGTGCGCGGCGCTAGCGGTAGAGCAGCAGGAAGACCGTACCGATCCAGGCGGCGATCCCGATCTGGAGCGGGAGGTCGCCGAGAAGCACGGCCGTCGGGTTTCCACCTTCCTTGCGCCTGTAAACCAAGAATAGGTATCGGAAAACCCCGAAGACCACAAAAGGGATTGTGAGGTAGAGGCGGTCCTCACCGAGCTTCTCGCGCACCGCCGGCGAGAGCGTGTACAGCGTGTAGGCGCCCAGCGTCGCGATAGAGACCGACATGGCCAGCCCGTCGAGCAGGCGGGGGGTGTAGCTGCCGAGCACCTCGCGGTGGCCGCCGGCCTCGCCGCCGAGCAGGACGAGCTCGTGGCGGCGCTTGCCGAGCGCGAGGAACAGCGCCAGCAGAAAGGTGCATGCGAACAGCCACGGCGAAAGAGCGGCGTTCACGGCCATAACACCGGCCGCTGCGCGGAGCACGAAGCCCGTCGCCAGGGCGCAGACATCGACCACGACGATGTGCTTAAGAACGGTCGAGTAAGCGATCTGCAGGAGGAGGAACGCGATGAGGACAGTGGCGACGTCCGCTCCCGCCACCGTCGCGAGCGCGAGACCCGCAATGAGCAGGCCTGCGGCGAGCATCGCGGCGGCCCGAGGGCCGACGCGGCCAGCGGCCACCGGCCGGTCCGACTTGAGCGGGTGGTACCGATCACGGTCGCGGTCGATGACATCGTTCAGGACGTAGGTGGCGCTCGAACCCAGGCAGAACGCCGCCGTCGCCAGCGCCGCCGCCAGGAGATCATCCACCGAGAAGAAGCGCTGGGAAAAGACCAGCGGCGCCGCCACGACCGCGTTCTTCACCCACTGCAACGGCCGCAGCAGGGCGATGACATCTTTCAGCTCCGGCATCGGTTCACGTGGAGATTGCGCGATCGAGCCACTTCCACAGCTCGGCGATGCCGGCACCCGTACGCGAGGATGTCGTGAGGAATGCGGCCGGCGCGAGCTCGTCGGCGATCTCGGCCAGCCGCCGGTGGAGCTCGGCGCGCTTGAGCTTGTCGCACTTGGTCAGGATCCAGACGTAGGGCAGCTCGCGTGCGTCCAGATAACCGGCCAGCTTGATCTCCTCCTCTTGCGGACCGCGCCGGACGTCGATAAGGAGCAATACACCAAGCAGGACCTCGCGCGTCTCCAGGTAACCTTCGACCAGACGCTTCCAGGTGTCGCGCTCCGACTTCGAGCGCTTCGCCCAGCCGAAGCCCGGCAGGTCGACGAGGGCCAGGCGATCATCGAGACCGTAGAAGATGAGCCCGCGCGTACAGCCGGGAGTCGAGCTGGTGCGGGCAAGGCTCTTGCGACCCACCATGCGGTTGATCAACGAGCTCTTGCCGACGTTCGACCGGCCAGCCACGGCGATCTCCGGACAGCGCGCACTGGGGATCGCGTCTCCACTCACCGCAGCGGCCCAGAACTCTGCTCGCGAGATCTTCATCGAAGGACGAGGGTACCGAGATTCGCGCCGGAAAAAAGAAAGCCGCCCCCGGAGGGGCGGCTTTCTCGCACGGACCGGTGGCCGCTGCCTCAGCTCACGCCGATCTGCTTCTTGATCGCCTTGACCTGATTCACGAAGCTCTCCTTGAGCGCACTTCGCTGCACGTCGGTCGAGATCGGCAACGCGATCTTGTCGGTCTGGGTAGCCTTGTAGATGTACAGAGTCTTCGTTCCGTCCGGTGACGGCTCGATCTGGTAGCTCCCCTCGATGTCGGCGAGCGTCGACTGGAGCGTCTCGAGCGTCACGGTCTTGTTCGCGTCATCGAACGTCAATCGCATCTTGAACTGCTGCAGGTTACCGAGTGCCATGACGAGAATCTCGAGGTCCTTGGAGTTGCCCGACTCCGCCAGCAGCTCACTCTTCTTGTACTGGTCGCTGAACTCCGCCAGCCGCTCGGGCTCCTTCATCGCCGCCCAGACGACGTCAACCGGTGCGTCGATTCTCGAGTGCAGCTCGATATCGAAGACCTTGCCGTCCTTGTCGAGCTTCTCGAAGGTGATCTCCTTGACCGGTCCGTCCCATTCCTTTGCTCTCCTGTTCGCCTCCAGGTAGCCGCGAATCATGTCACAACCGGACACCGTCACGAGCATGACGAGGCTCATCCCGACAAGCACGATATTGAAGCTTCGATTTCGCATTTTTCCGAACACCTCTCCTTGGAAACTAGCGACAGACCCGGGTGTCTTCAGGGAACAGCGGATGAGGAGCGCAGGCACCGGCCGATCGGCAACCCGGGAAACTATCTGACCAGGGGCGGTGTGACAAGGCGGCGACCTACATGTCCGGGTCGGCCTGGCCGCCGAACTCGATCGGCTCGTCGCCCGCCACCATCTCTCGGGAAAGGACATAGTCGCCGCCAAGCGAATGGACCCACACTCGCTGCGCGACGTCCTTGTTACCGCCCGTCACCACATAGCCGAGCCCACCGGTGAGCCCGCCGACGGCCGCGTAACCGAGCTTGACGGGCATGTAGAACACGTTGGCGAACACGGTGGCCATGCCCAGCCCCGCATCATCGGTGGCGCGCTCGACGTCGTCCGCGCACGCCGTTCCAGCCAACAGCACGGCAGCCGCACCGCAGGCCGCAATCCCGGCCTTGATCGTCAGTTTCGTCCTGTCTTCCATCACTTCACCTCCACTACCGTGCCCGACGAACGAGTGTCGTCGATCGGGCGTGCTATCTTTCTATTCGGACTATGAACTCGGCCGGCATGCGGCCGACGAGATCGTCCAGCGCCGCGTCCAGGTAGCTCTCGTCCTTCGACTCGAGCGTGAGACGCACGCTGTACTCGGGGTTGGAAAGCTTGGGGTAAGACCCCAGCATCAGCTCGGGAAAAACCTCCAGCGTCGCATTGAGATACTCGGCGATGCGCGCCTCGTTCTCGTTCACCAGCACCTGCCACAGAAAGTACGGACGGGTCTGGAAGCGCCCGGCGAGCGCGGAGATCTTCTTTTCGAAGATCTCCGGGATGCCGGGAAGGATGTAGACATTCTCCTTGAGTACGGTCGGAAAGTTGCTCGAGCCACCGTCCACCAACTCGGCGCCCCGGGGGACCTCAGCCATCTTGAGATACGGCGATGCGGCGTCGTGACCGATGTGCTCTTCGATCAAGGCGCGGAGCTCGGGAGCATGGATGACTTCGCAGTCGAAGGCAGAAGCGACACCGGCGATCGTCATGTCATCGTGCGTCGGCCCGACACCGCCCGACGTGAAAACGATGTCGTAACGAGCGGCATACTCGGCGACCGTCGTGGAGATGGTCGGCACGTCATCAGGGATCACGATCACGCGTTCGAGGCTTACGCCCGCCGCTCGCAGGGCCTTGGCGAGGAACGCGGAGTTACTGTCGTCAACCTTGCCCGAGAGAATCTCGTTGCCGATCACGATCATCGCGGCGGTGGTATGCGCATGCCCGCTCAATGGAAGTCCCGGGCTCGGCGCGACGCCACGCCGAACGGCTCAGTTTAGCACGCGCTCCGGCGACGGACCATTGAGGGGCGCGGACCGGCCAACGCGGCGACAGCCAGGCAAAAAGACTGACTCACGGTCAGATTGCCGTAGGATCGGGGACCTCGCGAAGCTGCCGGACGAGGAACTCACGCAGTCGCTTGCGCAGTCCTTCCTCTATCTGGCGGACCCGCTCGCGGCTCACGCCGTACCGCTCGCCGAGATCCTGGAGCGTGAGTGGATCCTCGGCGAGCAAGCGTTCCGTGAAGATCTCGGACTCGCGGCCTTTGAGCGTGTCCCGGAACTCGTCGAGCTT
>SPBQ01000297.1 GCA_004525875.1 Myxococcales bacterium | reverse complement strand
GCTCGACGTTGTGTGCCTCAGCCGCAATGGCGTGGTGCCCACCGACCTCGACGCGGCCACCGCGCTCGGCCGTCGCTTCTGCCTCGGCGACGAGGATTGCGAGCCCGGCGAGGTCTGCGGCGCCGCAGGCGTGTGCGTCGCAGCGGCGGACTGCGCGACCGACGCCGATTGCGACGACGCCAACTCGTGCACGACCGATACCTGCGACGCGAGCTCGGGTGCCTGCACGAGTGCGCCCGTGTCGTGTGACGACGGCGACGCCTGCACCGTCGACGGCTGCGACATCGCGAGCGGCGCTTGCAGCAACGATCCCATCAGCTGCGACGACGCCAGCGCGTGCACGATCGATACCTGCGACGCGGCCGCTGGCTGCCGGCACGAGTCGGTCGTGTGTCCGTCGGGCGAGGCCTGCGATGCCGGCTCGGGAGCCTGCGTGGCCGGCGTCGTGTGTGTGGCCGCCGGCGATCCCACGGCGATCTTTGCGGGTGCGATGACGGCCGACGGACAGTTTGCCGCCGGCGCCGACGCCGACGCGACGCGCGACAGCCTGACCAGCCCGCTGGCTTACGCCACCGGCACGGCCAACGCGTTCTCGCCCGGCAGCGGCGTCGAGGTCACGTATCCGATCTCCGTCCCCGAGACCGGCGACTGGTACCTGTGGGCCAGGCTCTACTATCCGGGTGCCGGCGGCGGCAACGCGGCCAACTCGTTCTTTGCGAGCCTCGACGGCGGCGCGGCGCTGAAGCTCGGCAACAACAAGGGCTTTCACCAGCTGTGGCACTGGGATGGCGACGGCGAGATCGAGAGCGGTCCGCTCGCCGGGCTGGCGCTCGGCACGCTCGCGGCCGGGGCCCACAGCGTCACCGTCGAGAAGCGCGAAGTGCTGCCCGCCGGTGCCGAGCCGCGCCTCGACGTTCTGTGCCTGACGCGCGACGGCACGACGGGGCCTGACGACACGACGGTCTCTATGGCGCTCGGTCTGACCGGCTGCCTCGGCGACGTGGACTGCAACGACGGCAACCTCTGCACGCACGATACCTGCGATCTCGCCAGCGGCGTTTGCTCGAACATCGCCACCGACTGCTCCGGTCTCGACGACGCCTGCAACGCGGGTGTGTGCGAAGCGACGACCGGCCTGTGCGCGGCCCGGGCCCTGACCGGCCAGGCCTGCGACGACGGCCTCGCATGCACGGTGGCCGACACGTGCGACGCGGGCGGCGCCTGCGTCGGGGGTGCTCCCGCCGCCTGTGACGACGGCGATCTGTGCACCACGGACAGCTGTGACGCGGCCTCGGGCGCCTGCATCAACACGGCGCTGGACTGCTCGCTGCTCGACGGCGCGTGTGTGGTCGGTGTCTGCGACGGCGCCTCCGGCGTGTGCACCGTCGATCCCACCATCGGTGCGGCCTGCGACGACAGCAACGCGTGCACGACGGGTGACGCCTGCAACGCCCTCGGCGCCTGCATCGGTGGCGCGCCGCTCGGCTGCGATGACGGCTCCCCGTGTACGACCGACAGCTGCGATGCGGTGGCAGGTTGTAACGCCACACCGGTCGACTGTGGCGATGCGGATGTGTGCACGGCCGACACCTGCGACGTGGCGACCGGCGCGTGCGTCAACGACCCGATTGCGGGCTGCGGCGATCCACCGACCGTCACCGCCGTGCCGTCCAACGCCACGCCGGCCGCCGGCGAGACCTTGACGGTAGAGATCGTCGTCGACACGCAGGCGCCGCTCGGCGCCTACAGCTTGAACTTCAGCTGCGACGAGACGGTCGCCGAGATCGTCGGCGCGGTTTTCGGCGGTACGACCCTCGAGTTCTCGGGACAGCCCCTGCAGAACCTGGTCGGGCCGTGCAGCGTCAACCTCACGAGCTTTCAAGCACTTTCACTGAATTCACCGACGGGGTCGGTGAGCGTGGCCCGGGTGGCACTCCGTGTGTTGCCGGGAGCCAGTACCGGACAGGTCAGCGCACTAGATGTGACGACGAGCATCCTCAGCGATGCGGGCGGAGCTCCCATTCCGCCCGTCGATGTCGACGGGTCGATCACGGTAGGGCCGTAGCGCGGGTCTTGCGGTTTCCAGAAGAGGGGAGGGTGGAGATCGAAACATGAGCATCAAGGAGGCTCCAATGAGCATCAGAAATAAGAAGCGATCCTCGAGATCGCAGGAGCTATCGCGAAAGGCCCAGCGAACGACCTGGTTCCGGCTTGTCACGGTGGCTACGGCAATGGGGGTCCTGGCGCTGGCAGGCGCAGGACCAAGCAACGCAGTCGACAAGCTCGACGGCGGTCCCGGCGACGCGGTGATCGACGACTTCTGCTCGCCGACACCGACCGGCCAGATCGTGTCGGGTTACATCGACAGCATCACGATGCACACGCCGGGCGACACGTTCAGCGCCGCGACGATGGTGGTCGCAGGGACCGAGGTCATCGTTCCTCGCAACCTCGTCGTCACGCTGCCGGCCAACTGGCAGACCATGCAGCAGCTGTTCGACAACGCGCCGCCGGCGTGTCTCGCCGTGGGCGAGTCCGGCCTCGCGATTGGGGACAGCTGTCTCAATGGTGCGCTGGGCGGCTTCGCTCTGATCCTCGCCAACCGGGTCAGCGACTTCCGTCTGATCGCGGGCGACGTCGACATCGCGAAGAACCCCGATGGGCTGACCGGACCGGTCACGCACATCGATTACACGAACGGCTACTTCGAGATCAACGGCATTCCGGGCCTGCCCGGATCGGGCCAGATGATCCGCCCGAACGACCCCGACGGCATCAACACGATCCAGCAGGGGCCGGGTGGTGACCCGACGATGCCGAACTGCTCGGCCGACGTTCGTTACACGAACGATCCGGACAACTACACGCTCACGTTCTCGAACGGCTACCCGCTGTGCATTCCGAGCACGGTGACCGACGGCGTCAATCGCCTCGTCGGTGCCGATCCGGTGACGGGCGTGGGCGATCCGTTCTGCCCGCAGACGAACCGTCCGGCCGATCCGTTCACGCAGACGGTCGCCGACTCGCGGTTCTACGCGCCGATGCGGATTGGTGACACCGTATCCGCAGACGGCAACTTCGAGGACATCGGCGGCGTGCACTTCCTGTCGGCGCACACGGTGAGCGTCAACGTGGCGCTGGTCACCGCGTCGGGTCAGCCGGACTACATGATCTTCGACGAGGTCGAGTGGGACATCCCCGGGTTCTCCAACGCGAGAGCGCGGACGCTGCTGATCGGCTTCACCACGAACCTCGATTCGCAGCTCGACATCTTCTCACTGCACAAGGATCCCTCGGACCCGAACGGTGACGACCAGCACGTGCCACTGGCCTCGACGGTGGTCAACCTGCTGTCGATCTGTCAGGGCGTGGCCGGTGTCCCGCCGTGCGACCTGGCAGCTGGCGGCGGCATCTTCAAGTTCCTGTACGACGTCGACTTCATCGTCGGCGTCACGAAGGCCGAGCGCTCGCCTTGCACGACGCTGTTCAACGCGGGCTTCCTTGCCTCGCCGGTGTGCGACACCGGTCAGGAGCTCTCGATCATCAGCCCGGTCTCGGCCGAGATCCGCGCGGTGACCAAGAACAGCGAGGCGCTGATGGCCCTGGGCGTCACGAACTTCAACATTCGAGGCGACTCGCACACCTACGGGCAGTACCTGAACCCGACCGGCCTCGGCCATCCCGAGTTCGTCGAGATCAACCTCGGCCTGCTCGACAGCCCGTTCATCTTCGCGGGTCTGCCGTGGAACCTCGACCGGCGCCTGCGCGTCGGCGGTTGCCCGGAAACCGGCTGCGAGAGCCTGGTGGACTTCCCGCTGGGTACGCTCGGCCTCGATCCCTTCCCCTGGGAAGAGTTCGACGCACGCAGCGTGTCGAACTCGCCGACGGGAATCCCGGGGAGCCAGACTCGAATGTTCGCGCATTTCCCGTTCGGCCCCGGCCAGGAAGCGCCGTACCCGCCGCTGGCCTCGACCATCCCGGGCGACGTCGTCTGCGACGACGGCAACCCCTGCACGGACGGCACGTGCGACTCGCTCACCGGTTGCAGCTTCACGCCCAACGACGCGAACACCTGCACCGACGGTGACGTCTGCACCGACGTCGACACCTGTGTCGCTGGCGCGTGTGTCCCCGGCGCGGTGGTGCCGGGCTGCGGCTGCGCGACGCTCGCGCTGGCGTCGCAGTCGGCCACCATCCCGGCCACCGGCAGCCCGTTCGCTGTCGATG
>SPBQ01000455.1 GCA_004525875.1 Myxococcales bacterium | reverse complement strand
CCTGACATACGCGCTCAGCGGCGGCTGACCGTCCGGACGATGTCCTGCCACCAGTCGTCGTCTTCGCCCGGCGTGAAGGCCGTGTAGAGGGCAATGCGGTCGAGCACGCGATCGTATTTCTCGTGTAGTAGCGCACCGATGTCCTCGCGCCGTCCGATCACGGCGAACTCCGCCAGCATCTCGTCTGTGATCAGATCGCCCATCGCGTCCCATCTCCCTTGCCGTGACAGCTCGTTGAGGCGCGGGCTGATCTCCTCCCACCCGTGGAGCTCGAGTATGGGCCGGTACGACCGCGTGGACGCGTAGAACGAGATCTGCTGCTTCACCAGCGCCGCCGCTCGTGCCATCTCTTCGTCGTTGCTACCGGTGACGACGAAGCAGGCACTCGCCAGCGATACATCGGCTGGGTCCCGCCCGGCGCTGGCCGCTCCCTCGGCGATGAGCGGCCGCACGAACTCGTTCACGTAGCGTACGGTGTGCATCGGATGCACGTGGAAGCCGTTGCACAGTTCGCCTGCGAGCCTGCACATGTAGCGGTTCACGCCCGCGATCCATACCTCAGGGGGAGGACAGGTCAGCGGTCCGGGACTGAAGAACGGCGTCATGAGGTCGAACCGGTAGAACTCGCCCCGATGGTCGAGCGGGGTCCCGTTCTGCCAGCAGTCCCAGATCGCACGCATGGCCACGATCAGTTCGCGAAGACGCGGCCCGGGCCGACCCCAGGGGCCGCTGAAGCGACGCTCGTTGTGACCCTTCACCTGGGTGCCGAGTCCCAGGAGAAATCGCCCGCGCGAGTACCGCTGCAGGTCCCAGGCTGTGTGAGCGGTGATCATTGGGCTGCGCGGGAAAGCGACGGCGATTCCCGTCAGCAGCGACAGCTCACGTGTGTGCTCGGCCGCGATCATGAGCGGGAGGTAGGGCTCGTGCGACGCCTCCGCGGTGACCAGCCCCGCGAAGCCGAGCTCCTCGGCGCGCCGTGCGCTCTCGGCCATTCGCTCGATCGACCCTCCGGTCAGCGTCGTGTCTACGTTCGGCATGTGCTCGCCCTCCGCGGTCGGTGTAGCCGATCCGCCCGCCCGTTAGAATGCTGATGGCAGCGAGACGGCCGGCCGCTGCCGGAGAGCCACGGCGCGGGTGTTTCCGGTGTCGGCGGACGGCATGCGGATTGCCGTGTCCGGGAGGATGGCCCGCAGCATGGAACAGCTCCGGCGCATACTCGTCGTCGACGACGACGTCCACGTTGGCGCCGTGGTTTGCGCAGTGGTCCGCAAGCTCGCCGATGAGATCGTCGAGCGCGTGGACGGCTCCCCCGGCGTACGCGTGGCGATCAAGCATTGCCCGTCATTGATGCTCCTGGATCTGTCGATGCCTGACATGACCGGGTTCGAGGTCTTGACCGCCGTCAAGGCCGAGCTGCCCGTCATCGTGGTCAGCGGCAGCGGCACGGTTGATACCGCCTTCGAGGCGATGCGGCACGGGCTCTCGGTATCGGACGCACCAGGCTCTACCGTAAGCTCGAGAAGTATCGCATCCGTTCCCACTGTTCCCGACTGCGCAACCGTCAACGAAACGACGTGCGCAGCGTCATCGCGGCGCTCATTCTTCGGTCTCCTACGCAACCGACCGTGGCGTGCAGATGAGTGCAGGAGTGCACGGCCCCGATTCACGCTCGCATGACCGCACGAGAGGACCGGTAGACGTTCATGTCGCAACGCGCGGCGCAGCGCACTGTGCGTGCGTTGACGGGAGTCGAAACGTTTGCGGATCACAAAAATGACGCCGGTCGAGATCCCTGAGTTTTCGTCGTACGCCGGTGTACGACGGCTTCACGCACATGGCAGCGCGCAAAGCAGCTGTCGGAAGACAGATGATTGGCACCCAACTTGCCTCTGTAGTCGCCTCCAACTTCACCCGACCCGGTTCGAAAAGAGGCGACTTGATGATCATCGACGACGACACGTTTACCCAGATCGCGCTGCACATCCGCCGCGCGTCCGACGGACTTCTCTCGGCTGCTCGCCAGATGGCGGTGCTCTGCGATCCCGAGCACGAGGGCGAGATCCGACGTGAAGGCTTGACCGACGCCGTGGAGTCGCTGGTGGCGATGAACGACGAGTTCATCGTACTCGAGCGCATCCTGCGGGCCGTGTGGGAGGCCAATCGCCAGGAGCGCGAGCTGCCTTCCTGAGCCCGTGCTTTGTCCTCCCTACCGCTCCGGGCTAGGCTCCCTCGGCCTTCGGGGGGGCGGCCTTGCAGAGGAGCGGAGGAATCATCGCAGCGTTGCTCCTTATGGGGCAGTGGAGCGCGCTGCACTTTACCAGCGAGGTCGGACCGATAGAGATCGCGCTGTCGGCCGGCTTCGGAATCTTCGGTGCGGCCTTTGCCCTTACTTGGGCGGCCGAGGTTGCTCAGCTCGACATCCCCGCGGCGCTTAGCATTGCCTTCCTTGCCCTGATCGCGGTCCTGCCGGAGTACGCGATCGATATCTACTTCGCCTGGCAGGCCGGCCAGGATCCCACGTACGTCCAGTACGCCGCGGCCAATATGACGGGCGCAAACCGTATCCTGATCGGACTGGGCTGGCCCGTCGTGGTCTTCGCCTACGCTTGGCGTTCCGGTGCGCGTGCGATCACGCTCGAGCGGCAGCAGGGGACGGAGGTCCTGTTTCTGCTGATGGCGACGGCGTACTCGTTCGTAATCCCGTTGAAGGGAACGCTCTCGCCGCTCGACAGCGGCGTGCTGGTCCTGTTGTTCGCCGCGTACATGTACGCGGTCGCGCGCGGCGAAGTGGAGGAACCACATCTGGAGGGCTCCGCCGAGCTCATTGCCTCGCTCTCGCGGCCGATGCGCCGGGCCGTGACATTCGGCCTGTTCGTCGTAGCCGGCTTCACGATCT
>SPBQ01000213.1 GCA_004525875.1 Myxococcales bacterium | reverse complement strand
GCACCTCCGTGCCGGCGGCGGTTCGCACCAATCCGGATCGGGGGCACCCGAGCTTTCCGACTCTACGGCTGCACATGCGGATCCGATCAGCCCACCGAGTGGTCCGCCATGCGCGCCGCCAGCCGCCGCTCACGAACCGTCCACGCCACCCGCCCCCCACAGACCGCCCATGCCGTCCGAACCCGCGAACGCTCGGACGCATCCGATCGACGAGTCTAACTCCGTGCTCTCGCTCCGCTGCCCTGAGTGGCTGCGCCTTCTATGGAGGGACACGATGCGCCAGGCGGCAAAGGTAGCGGGCGCCGAGCTCGCCCCTTCGCAGGCGATGGAGATCGTCGCCGCTGAGGCAATTTCCGGTCGATCGCCGGTCGCGGAGACGGCTGCCCCAAGCACGCGGACGCCTGCCTTCGATCCTGCTCGGAGCTTTGCGCGTCGGCCACCGGGACTTACCGTCGTCCCCCTCGACGACGGTGACGACGAAACCACCGCCTCATGCCAGACCGCACGCGCCTACAGCGTCGCCGGCTGCGACTTCGACGACCACGATCTGGAGGCGTTGCGTAGTAGCGTCGGCACATCGGCCTCGCCGCGAGAGAGCTGGCTGGAGATGTCATCGGCCATTGGCGACCCCGCAAGGCTCTCTACGCACGAGCTCGACCGAACGCTACGTTCCACCATCGCCACCATGCAGAGAATCGACGCGCAGCTCGGCCGTCTTCTATACACCTTCGTGGACATGCGCCTGTTCTTCCACGTCGGCTTCAGATCCTCTGCCGCATACGTGACCGATAGACTCGGGATGTCGGCTAGCAAAGCGCGCGGCCTGCTGCGCATCGAACGTCGCAGTCTCCACTCCGGCTCGGAGCTCGCGACCGCCTACCGTGATGGATCGCTTACCTGGCTTCGCTGCCTGATCCTGGTTCCCGTGGTCACGGACACGAACGCACGACCGTGGATCGAACGAGCCAGAAATGTCACTGTCAGACGCCTTGCGGACGAAGTGGAATGGGCTCTGCACCAGCAAGCCTGCGCGGACCTCTGCAAGCCTACCTTTCCCCCGGAACCGGATGCGCTGCCACCTTCCGGCGAGGCAACCGAGGCGCGAAGCGCGATCTCGAAACTCGAACAGCAAATCGGTGCGCGCTGGAAGGAACTGCCCGCGCCCGATCCGACCGGATCGCTTTCGCCGCACGGTTGGTGGGCGGAGTCGGATGCCGTGATTCGACTTTCCGGGCCGGCTTCTCTCGTCGACTTTATCGCCGAAACCATCGATGCGTTCACCTACCGCGGTGAACATGCGTGGGCCGGGCTCTATCGAATGCTTGCGGCCGCACGCGACGAATGGCGTATTCTTCCACGACACAGAAACCCGATCTTCGATCGCGACGGCTGGCGTTGCAGGGTTCCGGCGTGCTCCGCACGCAGGAACTTGCAGGAACACCACCTCGTGTTCCGCTCCCGTGGTGGCGGCAACGAACGATCGAACCGGATCGCTGTCTGCGCGTGGCATCACCTCCGCGGCATCCACGCGGGCACCGTCCGTGCACACGGAGATGCCGAACACGCAGTCGACTGGGAGCTCGGCCCAACGTCCGACAACGGAGCCCTGATGAAGCTGACCAACGACTACTATCGCGACAGCGCCCGAGGCTGAGGGCGGGGGGGGACGAAGCTAGAACCCATCACGGGATGCGGTTCAGCGAGATCTGACGTCGGGATGCGTCCCGGGCCGGCGCGCGCAAGTACCGTAGCTCAACTATCCTCCGGCTAGGTTGCTCGACAGCAGTCGCGGCTAGCGGGACTGCTGTGCTTGTCACCGTTGCGCCACCGGCTGGCGGTCAAGTAGTGTGGCTGGAGCATCATGGCTCTACCGGCCGTGCAGAAAACGGCACCGCTTGCCAACCGCGTCCGCCGCCGCATGCTCGACTTCGGAATCTCCTACGGCGATCTCGCCGAGGAGGCCGGCGTCTCGCTAACCACAATGCGCCGGATCGCGAGCGGGGAATCCCAGCCGCGACTGGAGACCGCGCTGCGGATAGCGCGCTGCCTCGAATCCTCAGTCGGCGAGCTCTTCTTCCTGAGATCTGCCGGTGCTGACGGCTGATGCGGCCGCAGACCGAGGCGTCAGCGCTTCTTGAGTGGCACGACGTCCGGTCGCGATGTGCGCCGTTCGACGACGTCGACGATCTTCCCGTCACGGAGCGTGATGATTCGGTCGCCGTATGCGGCAGCGCGGTTGTCGTGCGTGACGAGCAACACCGACCGGCCGCGCTCGTCGACGGCTCGCCGGAGTAACTCCATGATCTCCTCGCCGCGAACACTGTCGAGGTTCCCGGTCGGCTCGTCGACGAGTAGGAGCTTCGCATCGGTAGCGAGAGCACGGGCGATGGCCACACGCTGCAACTCGCCACCGGACAGCTCATCGGGAGAGTGGTCGGCGCGTGCGGCCATCCCCACCGAACGGAGAGCAGCCGCAACTCGCCGCTCCGTCTCCTCGCGGCTGACCCCGTCGGCACGCAGCGGGACGGCCACGTTACGCGCGGCCGTGAGGCTCCCGAGCAAGTTGGCGAACTGGAACACGAAGCTGACTGTCTCCCGACGCATCTGCGCGAGCTGGTTCGCGGACAGATCGGCAAGACTCCGGCCCATCACGAGAATCTTCCCCGAAGACGGTGTGTCTAGACCAGCCGAGAGGTTGAGGATCGTCGTCTTGCCCGATCCGCTCGGGCCTACGATGGAGACGAACTCTCCGTGGCCGAGATGCAGACTGGTGTCGTCCAGCGCCCAGACCGAACGGTCGTCGCTGCCGTAACGCTTCGACACACAGTCGAAGACTAGAACGGCCGGCGTCTCGCCGCTCACTCCACGCTCCAGGCCGGGCTCCTACCCGCGCGGACGGCCGACCAGCCGGGCACCAGTGCCGCGAGCGTCGGGAACACGACGGCGACGACGGCGATCAACATCGTCGTCGATAGCGGCAACACGGTATCAAACGTCCAACCGTTCACCATCGGCACACAATGCTGCACGATGACGATCGACACGACGGCCCCCGACACGAGGCCGACGAGAACGCCGGCAATGCTCATGATGAAGCCCTCGACGGCCACGACCCCGACCGTCTGCCACGGTGAGAGCCCCAACGCGTGGACAGTGCGGAATTCGAGATGTCGGTCGATGACCGAGCCGAGTAGAAAATTCACGATCCCGACGCACGATACCACCAGGCACACAAAGACCAGGGCATAGGTGAGCCGGAACGCGTCCTCGATGAGCGCCTCGAGCAGCCGGACCGTCGTCGCGAATTCGATAGCCTGAATACCCAGCTCGCGTCCAACGCCCGCATTGATCGCCAAGATCACGGCGGAAGGGTCGGTGCCTGGCTCGAGCCATACCCGAATGCGATCAACCCTCGCATCGAGCCAGCGCCGCTCGTACGCGTTGCGTGCCAGTGCGATCGAGCCCAGATCGCCGCCGTACACGTCTTTCAGTACGCCGAGAACCTCCATGCGGGGCTCGCCCGATGACGTCGGCAGCACGACCGTGTGGCCGACGTCGAGGCCCGTGCGACGCGCGAGCGTGTCGCTGATAAGAACACCGTCGCCTGCCCAGAATCTCTCGGCGATCCCGGGCCATCCACTACCGACCGTCGGGAGCGGTCGCTCCGAACGATCGAATGCGACCAACATCGCGGGCCGGCCGTCGTGCTCGATCTCCACACGGCGAAGGCCTTGAGCGCTCTCGACACCATCGATGTCGACGAGACGTTCGACCACCCGCCCGGAGAACGGCCTTGCATTGAGGATGTCCGTCGCACCACCAACGGCGACAACCTCGAGATCGCTCCCGTAGTACGAGCTCAGCCAGTCAAGCCACGACGACTTGAAGCTAGCGATAAGCGATGCATTCGCCAGCGTCCAGCCGAACGCCATGACGATCGCCGTCACGACAGCCACCGACGCCGTCGGTTTACGGGACAGCGACCACGAGGAGAGGAACAGTGATACGCCGGGACGTCGATCGCCAACCCACGCAGCGATGTTCGCCAGACACCGAAGCGCGATCGGCGAGAGCAGACCGAACCCCGCAAGGATCAAGCAATTGACCGTCAGAATGAAGATCACCAAGGAGCGATAGGGCAGTGTCCGCGGAGCGAGCAGCAACATCAGCAGCGCGGCGCCGAGCATCAATCCTCCTGCGGCGAAAACACGCGAGGACGAGCCCCGTACCAACGCCTCACGACTTCCCCGCCGCAGCATCAACGCACCCGGCACGGCAACGATCGCACGCGTAGCCAGCATCCCGGCGCTGATCGTCGTCACCAGTCCCACCGCGAAGGCGCCGAGCAATGCGTGCGCATCGAGCATCAGCACCGGGTCCGGGGCCTGGATCCACGCCGAGCTTACCGCGCCGAACAGCCTCACGGAGACACGAGCGAGAATCGCACCGAACGCGAGCCCGAGCAGCGACGCCGCCCCGCCAAGCACCGCCGACTCGAGCAAAATCCAACGCATGATCTGACGGCCGGACACACCGAGCGCGCTCAACAGTGCGATATCGTGTCGTCTCTGCATCAGCGACACATGCACCGTGTGGTAGATGATGAAGAACGCCACGACCGAAGCGATGGCACCGGCGAGCGCGAGAACGACCCGCAGCGAGTGGAGCACGCCCTTGGCGCGCGCGCCGACATCCGAAGCCGAGTGGACGTTGCCGTGGGTCCCGACCACCTCGTCAAGGCGGGCGAGCAAGCTCGCGGCGTCGGCCGCCGGATCGACGATCAGGTCGATCCGATCAACCTTCCCTTGCATACCGAGAAGCTGCTGAGCGGCAGGAAGATCCATGAATCCCATACCACCATCGTTGAGCGCAAGAATCTCACGCTCCTCGACCAGGCCCCGCACGATCAGCGTCGTCGGTCCGGCGTGGCCCACGACTCGCAAAGCATCGCCGGCCGCTAGCCCGTTTTCCGCGGCGTACGCGCGCGGAAGCACGACCGAATCGGCGTTAACCAGGAACT
>SPBQ01000255.1 GCA_004525875.1 Myxococcales bacterium | reverse complement strand
GTGCTCGAGCTGTTGTGGAACGAGCCCGAGACGGCCGATCGTCTCGGCCGCGCGGGCCGCCGCAAAGTGGAGCGCATCTGGGACCGACAGGTCAATCTCGAGGAGCTCGCCCGCATCATCGACGAGCATGTACCGGCACGAAACGATTCGAAGGGTCGGCCGGCGGTATCCGGCTCCATCCCGCCAACTACCGTCATGGTTGACGATCCCGGGAGCCAGGGTGCCGCCGGCCCGATGTCTGCGAGCCGATGAGGCGAGGAGCGCGGGCAACACGCGTGGGGCGTGCAGTACGAGTAGAGAACGATGGCTGAGGGAGCGAAGAAGACGGCCGGCGCCCGGCAGGCGAGCCCGACGCGGCTCGCGGAGTACCTGCCGTTCCATCGACCGTACATGGGTGAGGAGGAGATTGCCGAGGTCGTCGACACGCTGCGATCGGGCTGGCTCACGCTCGGCCCGAAGACGCTCCGGTTCGAGGAGAAGTTTGCCGACTACGTCGGCGCCGAGCACGCTGTCGGCGTGAGCTCGTGTACGGCGGCGCTCCATCTTTCGCTCGAAGCCCTCGGCGTGGGGCCGGGAGACGAGGTGATCGTCAGCCCCTACACGTTCACCGCCAGTGTCGCCGCTGTGTTGTACGCGGGAGCGACGCCGGTGCTGGCCGATACCATGCCCGATTATCCCAACCTCGACCCGCGGGCCGTAGCAGACAAGGTGACCGACAGGACGCGGGCGATCATCCCGGTGCACTTTGCCGGTGCCCCCTGCGATCTCGACGCCCTCAGGGCCATCGCCGATCGCGCCGGAGCGGTCATCGTCGAGGATGCGGCTCACTCTCTGCCCGCGGCGTACCGCGGCCGCCGGATCGGCTCTATTTCCGAAGCGACGGCATTCAGTTTCTACGCCGGCAAGAACATGACGACCGGCGAGGGCGGAATGATCACCACGAACGACGGGGCGCTTGCGGAGGTGCTCAGGAGCCGCCGGCTACACGGCATCTCGCGGGACGCGTGGAAGCGCTACACGGCGGAGGGAAGCTGGTTCTATGAAGTCGGCGAGCGTGGCTTCAAGTACAACATGACCGACATCAATGCGGCCATCGGGCTTCATCAGCTCGATCGGCTCGACGGTTTTCACGCGCGCAGGCTCGAGCTCGTGGCCCTGTACGACGAGTTGCTGGCCCCCCTACCGGGGGTGTCGACGCCGCGAGCGCCGGAGCATGCCGACTCGTCCTGGCACCTCTACGTGGTTGGAGTCGATCCGGAAGTCGTCGGACGCAGCCGCAACAACGTCATCGAAGCTCTCGGCGAGGACAACATCGGCACGAGCGTCCACTTCATCCCGATTCACTAACATCGCTTTTATCAGGATCGTCTCGGCTGTACGAAGGACGACTTCCCGCGGACGAACCGTCACTACGAGTCCGCGATCTCGCTGCCGCTGTTCCCGACCATGAAGGATGAGGACGTGCGCGCTGCGGCTGGTAGCCTTGCGCGGATCGTCATGGAGAGCGCGAAGTGATCAAGAACGAGGCTGCTGCCAAGCGGGTGCTCGATCTGAGCTGTGCTCTCATCGCGATGGCGCTGATGTGGCCGCTGTTTCTTCTCATCGCCGTTCTCATCAAGCTCGACTCGCGCGGCCCGGTCTTCTTCCGCCAGGAACGGGCCGGCGTGGGCGGGGATGACACGTTCCGGATCTTCAAGTTCCGCACCATGATTGTCGGCGCCTACCGCAGCGGTGCGCGGCTGACCGTGAAGCGTGATCCGCGCATCACGCACGTCGGCCACGTGCTGCGCTGGACGAAGCTCGATGAGCTTCCCCAGTTGCTCAACGTCGTCGTCGGCGACATGTCGCTGGTCGGTCCGCGTCCGGAGGATCCCTACTTCGTGAACTTCTACGGGGAACACCACCGCGAGGTGCTTTCCGTGAAGCCGGGCCTGATCGGGCCCAGCCAGATCGAGGGGCGCGATGAGCTCGAGATGTATCCGGAGGGCACCGAGGACACCGAGAAGTACTACATCGAACCCATCTTGCCGGCCAAGCTCGACTGCGACCTGGAGTACGTCCAGAGTGCCACCGTCCGTGGCGATCTCGCGTTTCTCGTAGGCGGCCTGTTCAGCGTCGTCGCCAGCCAGTTCAAGCAGAGCTTCTTCTCACGCGTCCGTGGCAGGCTGGCCCTGCTGAGCATGGATCTTGGTCTGATCGTGCTCTCCTACGTGGTGGCGAATTTTATCCATTTCGAGTGGCACCTGCCGGAGAACGCGTGGCCGTTCGTCGCGCGTACGCTATTCGCCGCGGTGCTGCTGAAGCCGATGGTGTTCATCTACTTCGGGTTGTATCAACGCTCCACTCGCTGGGTGGGACGGCGCGATCTGGCGGCGATCGTCAAGGCCGTGGCGCTCAGCTCGGCGCTGGTCGTGGCAGTGACCTATCTGAGCGGCCTGCAGGCCCACTCGCGCGCCGTGTTCGTCGTCGACGCCGCGCTGCTGATCTTCCTGATGTGCAGCTTCCGATACGCCTTGCGTCAGGTCCTGAGCGGAGCCGGGCTCGCGTCGGGGGCGATGAGCTCCTACGTCCGTGTGCTGGTCGCCGGGTCGGGTCACGGGGCGGAGTCGATTTTGCGCTCGTTGTTGGAGGACCCCAGGTCGAGGTTCCTGCCCGTCGGCATCATTGACCACGAGCCACACCGGTGGGGCGGTCTCATCCATGGTGTCCGCGTGATGGGAGGAGCGGCCGACATAGCGATGACGGCGTCGGTTCACGACGTCGATATGGTGCTCGTATCGCTCGCAGATCTCGACCCGTCGGTCGTTCGCGATGTGACGGAAGCTTGTTCCAAGCTCGACATTCAGTACAGGCTGATCCCTGCGCTGTCCGACGTGTTGTCTCAGGACGAGCCCCAGCTGGTGCGGACGACGACGCTGTTTCACGAGGGGAGAGCATGAAGGGAATGAAGAGCACCGAGGGCTCAATTCTGGCGCCCGACGACGTGATCCTCGTCACCGGAGGGGCGGGCTTCATCGGTTCGCACCTGGTGCGCATGCTGCTCGCGCGCGGCTACCGTGTGCGCGTCCTGGACACCTTTCTGTACGGTCAGTCGGGACTGGACGGATGCGCCGGTGACGCCGGACTCGAGATCGTCGAGGGCGATATCTGCAATGTCCGTGACATGATGCGGGCGGCCAAGGATGCCAAGGCCGTCATCGCGCTCGCGGCGTTGGTCGGCGACGGCGCCTGCGAGCTCGACCACGACGAAACTATCGCCATCAACATCGAATCGACCAAGCTGCTCTGTAACGTCGTGCAGCTCAGCTCCTGCATCGAGCGTGTCGTGTTCGCCTCCTCCTGCAGCGTCTACGGAGCGACCGAGGGGCTGGTTCTGAACGAGGGGTCGTTGCTCAACCCGGTGTCGTTCTACGCTCGCAGCCGAATCGTCTCGGAGACCATTCTCAGTCGGGAGCTCGAAGGCAAGTCGGTCGCGATCATGCGGCTCGGCACCGTGTTCGGAGCCTCCGCGAGGCTCCGACTGGACCTCATGGTCAACACGATGACCTGCGCCGCGGTCTCCACCGGCCGGATTCGCGTGACGGGCGGCGAGGCGTGGCGCCCGCATGTGCATTGCTGCGACGTCGCCAATGCATTCCTGCTGGCCGCCCAGGCGCCGCACGAGAAGGTGAGCGGCGAGATCTTCAACGTCGGCTCCGACGGGAACAACTTTACGATATCCGAGACCGCCGTGATCGTCGCCTCGCAGATCCCGGGGACCGAGATCGAATACCTGGAGAGCGTCGAGGATACGCGCAGCTATCGTGTGAACTTCGACAAGATCCGCCATGTGCTCGGTTTCGCGGCCCGCTACCGGATCGAGGACGGCGTGCAGGAGCTCCGCGACGTGATCCTCTCAGGCGGGATTGACGCGGGCGACTTCCGCTACTCGAACCTCCGCTACCTGCAGGAGCGTGGCTTCCGTGGTCAGGCCTACCTGTCGTCGGCGGCCGGCGCGGCGGACAATGGCCATGCGATCGGCGGCGGACCCCGCTCGGAGCCGGAGTCGACGGCTTCCTAGCGCTGCCGAGCAAGAACCGCCATGGACACTGACCGCGACCCGATACGCGTACTCCACGTGGGGCTGGGCCAGATCGGCGCCGCCATCGCGCGCGCGATGGCGGGCAGGGCCGACCTCGAGTCGGTCGCAGCGTTCGATCCCGGCCTCGCCGTGGCCGGCAAGACACTGGACGAGATTTGCGGCGACGGCGTTGTCTCCTTACCGGTACGCGGTGACCTCGGTGCGGCGCTCGTGGACGGCGGCGGCCCGCAGGTAGCGCTGCACGCCGTGGCGTCCCGCATTCTGGACATCGAACCTCAGCTCGTGGCCCTGGCCCGTGCCGGCCTCAACGTCGTGACGACGGCCGAGGAGCTGATCTACCCGCGGCCGTGCCATTCGGAGGCGACGGCTCGCATCGACGCGGCCGCACGGGAGGCGGGCGTGACGATCTTCGCGGCCGGGGTGAATCCCGGCATGCTGATGGACCGGCTGCCGATCTACCTGAGCTCGCTGTGCATCCGCGTCAGCGGCGTGCGTGTGGGC
>SPBQ01000181.1 GCA_004525875.1 Myxococcales bacterium | reverse complement strand
CCGAAGTTCTCGGCCAGGTACCGGTCTCATGTCTGGCCGAGGAGATATCCACACCGGGGGAGGGGCAGGTCCGAGGGCTCATCACGATTGCCGGCAACCCGGCGATCTCCGCGCCCGACGCGGGCAAGCTGCAAGCGGCCCTGCCGCAGCTGGACTGCCTCGTCTGCGTGGACAACTGGATCAACGAGACCACCGCGAATGCCGACGTCATCCTCCCTGGCCAGTCCCCGCTGGAGATCCCGCACTTCGACGATCTGATCTGGAACTGGGCGCTTCGCAACGCCGGCAACTACTCGCCGGCGATCTTTCCGAACGAGGACCGGCCCCAGGAGTGGGAGGTACTGCTCTTGCTCGCCGGCTTCTGTATGGGGCACGGGCCGGGAGACCTCAGGGCCGGCGATCTCGACGATCTGTTCTTCCACGGACTGGTCGAGGCGCTTGTGCAGATACCCGGTTTTCCACTCGAGGGGCGAGACGCGCAGGACATCATCGCCGGGTCGCGGTCCGAAGGTGGACCGCTACGATTGCTCGATTTCCAGATCCGCAGCGGGCCCTGGGGCGACCACTACGGCGCGAACTCCGGGGGGCTTACGCTCGCCGACTTCGAGGCTGCGCCGCATGGCATCGACAAGGGCGCGCTGACGCCCCAGCTCGACCGTGTGCTGGAGACCGCGTCGGGCAAGATCGAGCTCGCGCCGCCCTACATCACGGACGATCTCGGACGGCTGCGCGCACGGCTCGCGCGTGACGAGCCGGAGCTGGTCCTTGTCAGCCGGCGCCACCTGCGATCGAACAACTCGTGGATGCACAACGTGCCGTCGCTGGTGACGGGCAAGGACCGCTGCACGTTGCTGATCCACCCCGCGGACGCCGAGCGTGCGGGAGTATCCGACGGCGACCGGGCTGCGATTCGCTCCGAGGCCGGAGCCGTCGTTGCGCCGGTGGAAGTGAGCGACGAGATGATGCCAGGCGTGGTTTCGCTACCCCACGGCTGGGGGCACGACCGGCCCGGCACCAAGGTCGCGGTGGCGCAGGAGCACGCGGGTGTGAACAACAATCTGCTCGCGTCCGGAACGATGGTCGACGAGATCTCCGGTAACCAGGTCGTGAACGGTATTCCGGTGACGGTTGAGCCGGCCTGACGGGAGACACGCCGGCATGCTCGACTCTCCCGTTCACACGTGCGAGAGGCTGGCGCGGCCGCCGCCGTGCCCGGAGGTGTTCATGTCGAAGCTCATTGCCAACTCCGCCGCCGTCCATCTGCTGGGCCTCGCTCTCCTCATGACCACGTCCTGTGCGACGGGGCAGAATCAGCAGACCGAGCAGGTCGAGATCCAGCTCTCGAACGCGGGCTTCGAGGCGCTCGACGCCGACGACTCCGAGGCCGGGGTCTGGCTGAACACGCTCAGTCCGCGGCAGCTCGGGCCCGTGAAAACGGCCGACGGGACGGTTCGCTACGTGTATGCCGATCCCGAGGGCTGCGGCTGCGTGTACGTGGGCGACAAGGCCGCCTATCAGATCTTCCAGGCGCGTCAGCAGACACGTCGTGAGTCGCAGGACGCCGAGCCCGAGGAGGAGGCGGAGCAAGGTCTGGTGGCCGACGAGTGCTACGATGTCGTCGACCAGGAAGGTCTTCGCTGATTCAGCCGCCGTCGACGGTGTGCGTCGTGGCCTGCCCCGAGCGGATCAGCGGGAACTCGATCCGGCAACACACCCCCGTTGCGAGGAACTGAAGCGTGGCGGTGCCGTCGAGCTCGAAGGGGATCGCTTGCTCGATCATGAGACGCCCGAAGCCGCGGCGCGACGGTTCGACGACCGGCGGGCCTCCGGTCTCCGACCAGCGCAGGACCACGCGTACGGCCTGCGGCTGGCCGCTCACCTGCCAGTCGATATGCACGGAGCCTTCTTCGCCGGAGAGCGCGCCGTACTTACCGGCGTTCGTCGCCAGCTCGTGGAGCACCATGCCTAGAGATCGCGCGGCCTCGGTCGGAAGGTCCGTGGGGGGCCCCTGGTAGCGGATCCGATTGCTTCGCCCGGTGAACGGCGTCATTGCCAGCACCACGAGCCGCTCGAGCTCGAGGCCTTCCCAACGATTCGAACTGATCGCCTCGTGGATGCGGGCCATCGACGCCAGACGGCCGCGGAAGCGCCCGGCGAAATCGTCCAGGGAGTCGGAGGCGTGAATGGTCTGATCCGCGATCGCCTGCACGGTCGCCAGCGCGTTCTTCACGCGATGATCCAACTCACGTACGAGATGCTGACGAGCCTCCTCGGCCCGCTTGCGCTCGGAGATGTCGCGCACCACCCCGCGGCCGGCGGTGACACGTCCCTGCTCGTCGACGACCGGGCTGACACTCAGGCTCATGGTGAAGGTGCTGCCGTCCTTGCGAAGGCCGGCGAACTCGATATCGCGGATCTCCCGTCCCTCCAGTAGCGCCTCGAAGACGCGGAGCAGTCTCTCGTGCTCGTATTCCGGGTAGAGAAAGAGAACGTTGCTGCCGAGCAGCTCTTGCTTCGTGTATCCGCTGGCCACGGCCACCGAATGGTTGCACTCGATGATGGTGCCGTCGTGTGCGTCGGCGGTCAGGCAGAGGTCGGGCGCGAACTCGTAGATCTCCTCGTACACCCGAGCCTTGTGCTCGAGCGCTTCGTACGCCTGTTCGAGCTTCTCGAGCTCGCCTTTGAGTCGGCGATTCTCTTGCGCGGTCCGGTCACCCAAGCCAGCGGCCTCCTTTCGAGAGAGGTTGTGGTCTTCGATGATTCTCGCGATGCTGCCCCTGCGTCAACCGCTAAGTGGGGCGTCGGCCGGCTCGCAACGCCGCTTCTCCGCTTTTCCTTGGCAAAACGTCTCTGACATCTTTCTGACGCCATGATTACACCGTTCGACGACTACCCGATCCATCAGACGAGCAACCCGATCGCGCACCCGGCACCGAGCGATCGCAACTACTACGACCGTTACTGGTTCAATGGTTTCGAACGTGAGGGGGCCTTCACTTTCGAGATCGGCTTCGGCCAGTATCCGAACCGCTTCGTCCAGGACGCCCACTTCACCGTGTCCGTCGATGGCACGCAGTCCTCGTTTCACGGATCGCGGCGTGCGCCCCGCGATCGCTCCGAGACGAGCGTCGGCCCGCTGCGGATCGAGGTCGTCCGGCCGCTGAAGATCACGCGTGTCGTCCTCGCGCCAAACGAGAGCGGCATCGAGTGCGACCTCACGTTCCGCGGTCGCACGGTTCCCACGGAGGAGCCGAAGAACGTCATGCATGAGGGGACGCGTCTCATCATGGAGACGTCGCGGTTCACGCAGTTCGGGTTCTGGGAGGGCTTCATCCAGGTCGGCGGTAAGCGCATCGAGGTGCGTCCGCAGGAGGTGAACGGCCTGCGCGACCGTTCCTGGGGCGTGCGTCCGGTGGGCGAAGGGATGGGCGGCGCGCCGCCGCCCGCGACCGAGGAGCCGGGCGTGTACTGGTGCTGGTGTCCGATTCACTTCGACGACGTATGCACGCAGTTCGGTACGTTCGAGGATCACGACGGGCATCCCACCCAGCTCAGCGCGGCGATGGTGCCGACGTACGCCTCGGCCGATGAGTTGCCGGAAGTGGAGTCGGGACACCGCGAGATGCTGACCGCGACGCATCGCATCACGTGGGAGAAAGGGACGCGGCGGCCGGCGGCGGCCGAGATCGAGCTCGTCGCGCGAGACGACGAACGCTACGTCATCGCTCTGGAGCCGATACTGCGCTGCCAGGTGCTGGGTATCGGCTATCAACATCCGCAGTGGGGCCACGGGCTCTGGCACGGTGAGGAGGCGTTCGGCCACGAGTCGTGGCAGATCGCTGACCTCGATCCGCTCGACTACAAGCATGTCCATCTCCACTCGATCTGCCGGGCGAAGATGACCGGACCCGAGGGGACCCGCACCGGTGTGGCCACGCTCGAGACGCTCTGCTTCGGCAGTCATGGGCCGTCCGGGTTCGAAGACTTCCTCGACGGCGCGAAGTAGGTTCTCCGATCCGGTCTGTTTGACCGCCGTCGGGTCGCGGCGCACTCTGTTCTAGGTGCGCGCCGGCCGCGCGCCGATCGTGCGAGAGGAGACACTCATGAGTCAGTACTATCAGGGCGATTCGATCAGCACGGGCATGGATCGCGTGGGCGCGAGCACGCGCTCGGCGTTCCTCGTCAAGACCTACAATCACCTCTTCGCGGCCATCGTCGGCTTCACACTGATCGAGATCTGGCTGTTCCAGTCCGGCTGGGCTGAGCCCATGGCGCGCGCGATGCTCGGCACGAACTGGTTGCTGGTCCTCGGTGCGTTCATGCTGGTGAGCTGGGCGGCCACGCGGGCGGCCCACACCGCCGAGTCGCTCAACGTCCAGTACGCGGCCCTGGCCGGATTCGTGATCGGGGAGGCGATCATTTTCGTGCCTCTTCTCTACATCGCCGATGCGTACGCGCCCGGCGCGATCCAGAGCGCGGCCACGGTAACGCTCGCGGGATTTGGCGGGCTTACGCTTGTCGCGTTCACCACGCGCAAGGACTTCAGCTTCCTCGCCGGACTCATGCGCTGGGGCTTCATCGTCGCGCTGCTCGCGATCGTCGGCGGCGTGGTCTTCGGCTTCGAGCTGGGCACCTGGTTCTCGGTGGCGATGGTCGGATTCGCCGGTGCCGCGATCCTCTACGATACCTCCAACGTCCTGCACCACTTCCCCGAGGATCGCTACGTTGCAGGCGCACTCCAGCTGTTTGCCTCCGTCGCGCTGATGTTCTGGTACGTGCTCCGGATCTTCATCGGCTCTCGCGACTGAGCGTGCGGGCGGGCGTGGCGCTGGTTGTGGGCGGCCCCGTCAGTCGCTAAACCCCGCACTCCGGAGCTCCGGCCACTGTCCGGCCGGGCCGACGCCATCAAGAGGAACGAATCGATGTCGAAAGGCTCAGGAGCCCCTCTGGCGGGCGTACGCGTGATCGAGAGCTCGATGCTCGGACCGGCGGCCATCACGACTCACCTCGCCGATATGGGGGCCGACGTCATCAAGGTCGAACCACCCACCGGTGACTACGTGCGCGACATGACGTGGCCGATCATCAACGGGGTGTCGCTGCTCCACCTGCACATCAACCGCGGCAAGAAGAGCGTCACGCTCGATCTCAGGAAGCGGGAAGCCGCCGAGATCTACAAGGAACTCGTACGCCGCGCCGACGTCGTCGTCGAGGCGATGCGGCCCGGGTCGCTGGCGCGTCGCGGGCTGGGCTACCAGGATCTCAAAGCGATCAATCCGAAGATCGTCTTCTGCAACATATCGGGCTACGGCATGACCGGCCCGTACCAGGACCTTCCCGCGCACGGCATCGCCTTCGACACCTGGGCGGGGCTCGTGACACCGGCCACCGACGAGGAAGGCTTCAGCTACATCCCCGAACATGCATCGATGGGAATGCATGCCGGGCCGCTCTTCGGAGCACTCGGGATCCTGG
>SPBQ01000218.1 GCA_004525875.1 Myxococcales bacterium | reverse complement strand
CGCGTCACGACCTCCGACCTCAACCGGATCCTGGTGTCGGCCACCGAGCGCCGCCAGCCTCCGATCATCTCGCGCGGCCGGCTCAAGCTCTTCTACGCCACGCAGACTGCCGCCCGGCCGCCGACCATCTCGCTCTTCGTCAACCGCGAGGACGTGCCCACCGACTACACGCGTTTCCTGGAACGCTGCTTCCGTGAGAACCTACCGCTGGGCGGCACGCCGCTCAGGCTGCGATACCGGCGGCGCGAATCGCACTGAGGCACCGCGCGCTTTCATCCCTTGTAGTCGCGCGCATAACCGGCGTAGTTCTTGACGGTTTCGGCCATCCAGCGGCGCTCGCCGTCGCTGACGTCACGCACGACGCGGGCCGGCTGACCCATGGCCAGCTTGCCGGCGGGGATCACGGTGCCGGGCGTGACCAGGCTCATCGCGCCGACCAGCGCGCCCTCCTCGACGACAGCCTTGTCGAGCACGATCGCACCGATGCCGACCAGCGCGCCGGCCTTGATCTCGGCGCCGTGAACGACCACACGGTGGCCAAGCGTGACGTCCTCGTGAATAATCGTCGGGCAGGAATCGCGCGTCACGTGGATCGTGCAGTGGTCCTGGATGTTGGTCCGGGCGCCGATCCGCACATGGCTCACATCGCCGCGAACCACGCTCTGGAACCACACGGACGCGTCCTCGGCGATCACCACGTCGCCGATCACGTCGGCGTTGTCGGCAACCCATGCGCGCGGGTGGATCTCGGGACGCTTTGCCTTGTATTCTCGGATCATACGGCCCTGGCGGCGTTACGCACGGGGGCGTGCGTAGCGTGCTGGGAGGTCTGTTGAAAAGTACGAGGCCGGTGCTTATAAGACAACATGGAAGACCGGCCCAACCCGAATAACCAGCACGATCTAGACAATCTTCCCATTGGATACACGTTCGACGACGTCCTTCTCGCCCCCGGCGAGTCCGACGTCCTGCCGAGCGCCACTCGCGTCGAAGCGCGCCTGACGCGCGCGATAACGCTCAACATCCCGCTCACCAGCGCGGCCATGGACACCGTCACCGGCTGGCGCATGGCCATCGGCATGGCCCGACAAGGCGGACTCGGCTTCATCCACCGAAACATGCAAGTGGCAGAGCAGGCCGCCGAGGTGGCCCGGGTGAAGAAGAGCGAGAGCGGCATGATCGCCGACCCCATCACGGTCGAGCCGGACCTGCCACTGCACGCCGCCCTCGATATCATGCGGGTCAACGGTATCTCGGGCCTGCCGGTGTGCGATGGCGGCCGCCTGGTCGGTATCGTCACCCACCGCGATGTGCGCTTCGAGCGCAACCTCGACCGCAAAGTCTCCGAGGTCATGACCAGCGAGAACCTCGTCACGGCCCGAATCGGCGTGACCAGCGATGAAGCCACACAGATCCTCCACGAGCGCCGCATCGAGAAGCTCCTGGTCGTAGACGGCAACGGACGGCTCGAGGGGCTCATCACGGTCAAGGACATCCAGAAAGCGATCGAGTTCCCGCTCTCGTCCAAGGACGCTCTCGGACGCCTGCTCGTGGGCGCGGCCATCGGAGTCGCCGAAGAACGAAGAGAGCGGGCAGCAGCGCTGGTGGAGGCCGGCGTGGACGTCATCTGCGTCGACACCGCCCATGGCCATACCCGCAACGTCATCGAGACGGCCAAGGAGGTGAAGCGCGACCATCCAGGCTTGCAGGTCGTCGCCGGCAACGTCGGCACCGCGGACGGCGCCCGCGCTCTGATCGACGCCGGCGTCGACGCCGTCAAGGTCGGCATGGGCGTCGGCTCGATCTGCACCACCCGCATCGTCTCGGGCGTCGGCATACCGCAGCTCACGGCCATCACGGAGGCCTGCAAAGTGGCCGATCGCGCGGGGGTCCCCGTCATCGGCGACGGCGGCGTGCGGTTCAGTGGTGACATCACCAAGGCGCTCGCCGCCGGCGCATCCACGCTGATGATCGGCAGCCTGCTCGCCGGCACCGAGGAGAGCCCCGGCGAGACGGTCCTGTTCCAGGGCCGGACCTACAAGGTCTATCGCGGCATGGGCTCGCTCGAGGCCATGCGCGGCGGGTCGAGCAAGGACCGCTACTTCCAGCAGGACCAGGACGACAGGAAGCTGGTTCCCGAGGGCATCGAGGGGCGCGTCGCGTACAAGGGATCGCTGCACTCGACGATCCACCAGCTGATCGGCGGTCTGCGCGCCGGTATGGGTTATGTGGGCGCCGCCGACTTGAACGAACTACGAAGCAAGGCGCGCTTCGTCCGCATCTCACCGGCCGGTCTCGCCGAAAGCCACGTCCACGACGTCACGATGGTCACCGAACCTCCGAACTATCAGCGCCAGTGATCGCAATCCTCGACTTCGGCAGTCAGTACACCCAGCTGATCGCCCGCCGCATCCGCGAATCTCGCGTCTACTGCGAGATCCATCCCTACAATCTCGACCCGGCTCGGCTGCGCGCCCTCGAGCCAGCCGGTGTGATCCTGTCGGGCGGGCCTTCGAGCGTCTACGACGACGACGCGCCCCATCCGCATCCGGACGCGCTGACGCTCGACGTTCCGTATCTCGGAATCTGCTACGGCATGGGTGTGCTGGCGCGCGCCGGCGGCGGCGAGATGGCGCGCTCAACGCATCGGGAGTACGGCGGCGCCGCACTGGTCCCCGGGCGGGCCGAGGAGCTGTTCGCGGGCCTCACGCCTGGTGAGTCGACGCGCGTCTGGATGAGCCACGCCGATCGCCTGGAACATCTGCCCGCCGGCTGGACGGCCGTGGCGAGCACGACCAACTCGCCCTACGCCGCCATCCGTAGTGAGGACGGCCGCCGATTCGGCCTGCAGTTCCATCCCGAGGTGGTTCACAGCGAGCAGGGCCGCGTGATCCTCGAGAACTTCCTCCACCGCATCTGCCGCATCGAATCCGACTGGACGATGGAAGGCTTCGTCGACTCCGCGCTCGAGCGCATCCGCGCCCAGGTCGGCGACGGCCACGTGGTGTGCGGCCTGAGCGGTGGGGTCGACTCGAGCGTTACGGCGGCACTCATCGAGAAGGCCGTGCCCGGGCAGCTCACCTGCGTGTTCGTTGACAACGGCCTGCTGCGCAAGAACGAGGCCCGCGAGGTCTGCGACAACCTCGGAAACTACTTCGGTGCCGACTTCGTCCACGTCGATGCGTCCAACCAGTTTCTCGACGCGCTCGCAGAAGTGGTCGACCCCGAGCGTAAGCGCAAGATCATCGGATCGACGTTCATCGACGTCTTCGACGAAGCGGCCCGCAGCGCGCACCTGGAACGTCGCCCGGCCCGGTTTCTGGCACAGGGGACGCTGTACCCCGACGTCATCGAGTCAGTATCGGTCAAGGGCCCGTCGGCGACGATCAAGAGCCATCACAACGTCGGCGGTCTACCCGAGCGCATGAACATGGAGCTGGTCGAGCCCTTGCGTGAGCTGTTCAAGGACGAGGTGCGAGCCGTCGGCGAGGTCCTCGGCCTGCCCCGCGATCTTCTGTGGCGGCACCCGTTCCCGGGACCCGGCCTGGCCGTACGCACGCTGGGCGCCGTATGCCGCGAGGATCTCGCCATCCTGCGTGAGGCCGACGCCCTGTTCCTAGAGGAGATTCGCCGTGCAGGCCTGTACGACGACATCTGGCAGGCATTCGCGGTCCTGCTGCCCGTGCGCACGGTGGGTGTGCAGGGCGATTTCCGAACGTACGATCGCGTGATCGCGTTACGCGCGATCACCAGCGAGGACGGCATGACGGCCGACTGGTTCCGCTTCCCGCACGAAGTGCTGGAACGGGCCGCCTCGCGTATCGGCAACGAGGTCGAGGGGGTGAATCGGGTGGTTTACGACATCTCGTCAAAACCCCCGGCAACCGTGGAGTGGGAGTGACCCCTTGTCGTACGCGCATCTGCACCTGCACACGCACTACAGCCTTCTCGACGGCGCCAATAAGATCGGCAGCCTGATGTCCCACGTGGCGGCGGCGGGCATGCCCGCCGCCGCGATGACCGACCACGGGAACATGTTCGGCACGGTAGACTTCTACCGCGCCGCCAATGCCGCCGGCGTCAAGCCGATCATCGGCTGCGAAGTCTACGTCGCGCCCAGAGGCCGCAAGGAGAAGTCGGCGGTCGTCTCCGACGACTACGAACGCGCCGGCAACAATCACCTCATCCTGCTGGCCTCCAACATGGAGGGCTACCGCAATCTCAGCCGGCTCGTCTCGCAGAGCTACATCGACGGGTTCTACTACAAGCCCCGCATCGACAAGGAACTGCTGCGCGAGTTCAACAAGGGGATCATCTGCCTGAGCGGCTGCCTCGCGGGCGAACTGGCCTGCGCGATCGGCGCCGACCGCGACGACGTCGCCCGCAAGGTGATCGAGGAGTACGTACAGATATTCGGCGATCGCTACTACCTGGAGATCCAGGACAACCACCTCGAGGAGCAGAAGAAGGTCAACCAGTACCTCATCGAGATCGCACCCGAGGTCAGCATCCCGCTGGTGGCGACTAACGACTGCCACTATCTCGAACACGAAGACCACGAAGCGCACGAGGTACTGCTCTGTGTGCAGACCGGGAAGCGGCTGTCGGATCCCGCGCGCTGGCAGTTCGGGACCGATCAGCTTTTCGTCAAGGACGGCGCGACGATGCTCCAGGCCTTCGAGCAGACGCCCGAGGCCATCAAGACGTCGCTCGACATCGCCGAGCGCTGCAACCTCGAGCTGAAGTTCGACGAATACCACTTCCCGGTCTACAAGACCGACGACGAGACGCCGCTCGACGAGCAGCTCAAGCAAAAGGCACGGGCCGGACTCGAGCGCCGTCTCGAGAGGCTCGCAGCCCACGACCCCGAGCTCGATCGAGAGGCCTACCGGACGCGTCTGGAGCTCGAGCTCCAGACGATCATCGACATGGCGTTCGCGGGGTACTTCCTCATCGTCTCGGACTTCATCGTTCACGCCAAGGAGAAGGG
>SPBQ01000137.1 GCA_004525875.1 Myxococcales bacterium | reverse complement strand
GCCGCTCGAGCCGGATGCCGCCCTGGCTGCCATACAGCGTGGCGTGCGTGATGACGACGTGGTTCTCGCGACTACCGGTTTCACGGGCCGGGCGCTCTACGCTCTGGGTGACCGCCCCGGCCAACTCTACATGGTGGGATCGATGGGATGCGCGTCGAGCATGGGAATGGGCCTCGCCATCGCCCGTCCGGAGCGCCGCGTCGTCGTGATCGACGGCGATGGCGCGATGCTCATGCGTATGGGCGCGGTCGCGACCATCGCTCACGAAGCACCGCGCAACCTGGTCCACGTACTTCTCGATAACGCCGTCCACGACTCGACCGGAGCACAGGCCACGATCTCGCCGTTCGTCGACCGCGCGGCGGTAGCCGGCGTCTGCGGCTATCCGAGCGTCGTGCGGCCAACCGGCGAGGCCGAGCTCTCGCGGGCCATCGCCGAGGCTGGTGCGGGGCCCGTGTTTATCCACGCCCGGACACTGCCCCGGTCGGATCACAAGCTGCCGAGACCCACGATCAAGCCGTACGAGGTCGCCGATCGTCTGAGGTCCTGGCTCGACGAAAGCTCGTGAGGACGGGGCCGTCATCTCTGTCCCTGCGACGCGCTCATTCCGTGGGTGTCGCCTGAAGGCACCACGCCCATCTCCGCGGCCACCCGCGAGGCGCCGTCGAGCAGCGCATCGATGTCGTCCTCGAACAGATGGCCGGCCGTTCCGATGCGGAAGCAGTCGACGTCGGACAGCTTGCCAGGGTAGATGACGAATCCGTGCTCGGCGAGTCGTCGGTGGAAGATCTCGAAGTCGAAGCGACCGTTGTCGGAGTACGCGAACGATGTGATGACGCATCCCTGGAGCGCCTCGGGTAGAACGGTCTTGAAACCGATTGCTCTCATCCCGCTTGCCAGGCGGCGCTGGTTCTCGGAGTAGCGCCGGCCGCGCGCTTGGTGTCGCCGAGCAGACGCTTCTTGCCGGCCTCGAGAAACTCTTTCGACCATCGGTAGTAGAGGTTGGCGTTGATGCCCTCGCGGCGGCACAGCTCGGAGATACTCTCCTCGCCGAGCAGGCGCTCGAGCACGATGCGAATCTTCTCTTCAGCTGAGAAGTGCCACCGGGTCTTGCGCTGGATGTCTCGAACCGTCTTTTCTGCGGACTGTCCCTTGGCCATTTCTATCCTCCTTCATGGCCAGGAGTCTCTCTTATCTGACGGCTGCTATCTGTTCAGGTTCGGCTGACGGGTCACATATCCGCTAGGGAAAACTACGCAGTTGGGCGAGAGGGAGGGGGCGCGGGCGGCACACGCAAAACGCGCCGCCGCCCGCACCTGGGGGGCCAGGGACCGGACTTGCCGGTGCTCAGTTGCAGTCGAATCGCTGGACGCGATCGTTGTCCGTATCGGTGACGAACACTCGCCCCTGGCTGTCGACCGTGACGCCGCGCGGGCCGTTCAGCTGGCCGTTGCCGGTTCCGAACGATCCGAAGCTGGTATCGAAGATGCCGGTGTCGTCGAACACCTGGATCCGGTGGTTACCGAAGTCGGCGACGTACACGCGACCCGCCGAATCGAGCGCCACGCCGCGCGGGGTGCGAAAGCTTCCCTGGCCGCCGCCGAGGCTGCCCCAGGCACGGACGAAGGTGCCGTTGGTGTCGAAGACCGGAACGCGGTTGTTACTGCCGTCGGCGACGAAGACGTTGGTGCCATCGGTGGCGACGCCACGAGGCTCGTTGAACTGCCCGTTAGCGGATCCCGGCGTTCCCCACTGACGGATGAATCCTCCGTTGGAATTGAACTTCTGAACCCGGTTGTTGAGCGAATCAGCGACGTAGATGTCGCCGTTGGCAGCGATCGCGATGCCCTGCGGCTGATTGAACTGTCCGGGGCCGGTTCCGAGGACGCCGAACTGCAGCAGGAACGCACCGCCCGGACCGAACTTCTGGACACGGTGATTAGTGCGGTCTGTGATCCAAACGTTGGTCGAGCCGTCGATGGCGACCGATCGGGGCCGGTCGAACTCGGCGGCGCCCTGGCCGTTGCTGCCCCACTGGACGGTGAAGCCGCCGTCCGACGTGAACACCTCGATCCGGTCGTTCTGGGCGTCGACGACGTAGACGTCGCCGTCGCCATTGACGGCGATGCCCCGTGGGCGCCGGAACGTTCCCGGTGGCGGGAGGTCGGGCGGGATCGCGAAGCCGGTGGCTCCCCACTTCAGCCCGAACGTCTGGCAGACGTCGGGAATGAGATCCGGACAATCGCAGGTGAGCGCGACCGGCTGCCCCGTCGAGCGAGTCAGCACACGAAGCGCGTCGGTGGCGGTGACCATGCAGCTGCCGTCGACGTCGCAAATCGCGATGTCGCACGGCGCGATTGCCACGGCGGCGCGCAGCGTGGCGAGCGCGTCGGACGCCGTCGGTGACGATCCCGTGCTGACCGGCTGGCCGCAGTCGCCATTGGCGGCGAACGCCGGCATGGCGGTCGTGGTCAAGGTCAGGACTGCCGCCGCGGCTACCGCGGCTCGGGACAATCGGTTCGTGGAGCTGGTCATTTCGGGGGTTTCCTCCTCACGCATCATGATCTCTGGAAAAATGTTTTGCATCTGTCTTTTTGAAGCCTTCACGGGGTCGATCAGAAGTTGTACTCGAACTTGAACTCGAAGTACGTCGCGATCGCGCCCGACTCCGAGCCGCCGCGGGGTGTGAACGCAGGGCTCTCGAAGGCGTCGCCGGCGCGGAACACGCCCCCCGTCAGCTCGAGCTCGATGTGCTCCCATTCCTCGATGCCCATCACGACGTCGATCTCCTGGCCGAGGTCACGGTCGGTGCCGTTGGGACGCGCGCCGATGCTGGCGTCGCGCAGGAACGTGGCCTCGTTCACCTGCTCGTAGATGTGCCACAGGATCTCGATCGAGCTGCTCTCCCAGAGGGGAAAACCGACCGCGATCGTGCCGATGTGCATGTTAGAGAGCTCGGGCCGGAACAGCTCGCCGTAGTAGCGGAAGCGATCGACGCCTCGAAACTTCCCGTTGTTGCCCTGCAAACCGGTCTGGCGGAACCCGCCGTCGGTGCCGGGGTGCGGGTCGACCTGGTCGCTAGGATTGCCGTCGCCGGAGCCGATCGCATAGCCGAACGTGAAGCTCGGGCTGAGCGGCCACTCGGGGACCCAGGTCGTTCCCAGGTCGACGGTCCATCCCTGCACGTCCCTGTGGAAGAAGTCGTTGTCATTCGGTGCGAGGCAGTTCGGCAGTCCAATCGGGCAGAAATCGTAGTCGACTTCGACTTCCGTTCCCTTCACGAGCGCGGTGTCGAGCCAGTAGTAGAGCCTGTGGCGCGCGCTCGGCTTCCACTTGCCGGAGGCGCGCAGACCGAACCATACCATGTCGCGGTCGATGTCATCCTGCAGGTCGGGCGGTACCTCACCGATGATCGGCGGAAGTCCGGAGCTGTCGTTGTGGTACAGCGCGAAGCCGTCGATGTAGTGCTGCTGTGCCCATCTCCAGCGGAAATGTCCGAGGATGCGCAACACATCGTCGTCGTCCGCCTGGATGTCGCTGTCGTCCGGCGAGAGCTGCGCCACCTCGCTGGCGACGGCCGCCTCGAGCAGCAGGGCCGGCGAGCCGTAGTGGTACAGGCGCACGGCGTCGAGATTTGCGTCCCACCACCACTCGCGGTCGTCACGGAAGCGCTGGCGGCCGATCTGCAGCATGGCGGGGACGTCCCACAGATCGTGGAGTAGCAGCCACGTCTCGCCGCGAACGACCTGGACCGAGTTCTCGTCGCAGCGCCGCGGGTATGTCGGTGGGTCGCCGCAGCCGCCGAACTCCGCGCCGCCAGGGGCGGTGAGGGACTGTCTCTGTGTCTCCCGGACGTTCCAGTTGACCCGGCCCTGGGCGAAGATCGCTACCTTGTCGTGCGGTTTCCACAGGCCCTCCAGTCGGAAAGAGTTGCGGAAGCGGATCGTATCCGTGCTGCGCGAGCTGAGATCGAAATTGCCGAGAAAGCTCGGGCGGTACTGGAGCTGCGTGGCGATGTTCAGCGGCCGTTTGAAGACGTTGACGTTGATGCGTCCGTCGCCCTTGCGCTGATCGGGGCGCTTGATGAGCGGCGCGAGAGTCACGGGTGTCCCACCGATCTCCTCCTCGACGATGAAAGATCGGATCGACATCGGCTCGGTGTCGAATCCCAGCTCGCCAAGTGCCTTGATGCGTGCCTTTGCGCCGCCCTCCTTGCGGAACAATCCGGTCATGACGCGGTAGCGGATCTGCGAGCCGTCATCGATCGTCGGGACCTCGACGTCCTCGAAACGCTGGCGGATCTGAGCGGCGCGGTCCTCGGCTGCCGCACGACCGGCGTACGCCCCGACGTCGACCGAAAAGCGCTCGACGCGAACTGTCTCTCGAGCCTGGTCCGGGCGCTGCTGATCGGCCGCTCCCTGCTGCCGGCTCCACGGATAGTCGCGGCGGTCGCCACCGAGGGCATCGCCCGCGCCTGTGAGACCATCGAGGAGGTGCAGCAGCACGAGCAGCGTGACACTGCGGCAGAGTCTCCTGTGCGTTGCGGTTGAAATCGTACGTTCTCCGGTTCGTGCACTGTGCGGGTGTCGAGTCCTAACCGGCGGTCGACCAGTTCTTCGGCAGTGGCTTGCCGTCAAAGCGACGGCGCAGGTCGCGCGCGTGTGCCTGAGCCGCCGGCGAGATCGCCGGCGCTCCGTGCTCGTAGCCGAGCTCCGTCAGCATCGTGCCTGCCGCTGCCTCGAAATTCTCGAGATCCTCGGGGCTCATCTGGTTGCGCCAGTCGCGCAGGCCCTGGGTCGGTGGAAGCCACGCGGCGTTGGCGGAGAGCTTGGCGTCGCTGCTCGTTCGGCCTTCGTGGTAGCGCAGCATGACATCGTCGTAAGGGAGTTCGAGGAACTTGCACAGCGTCGCCAGCTCGCCCGGCGGATCTGCTACGAGAGTCTCGTACTTCATCTCGTAGTACCGATCCGGGCCGAGAGGCTCGCCGGCCTCGCGCCCGAGCCGGATGAGCCACTCCCACCACAACGCGGTCGTGGTCACGGGATCTTCTTCCCACGTCGATCGTCGTCCGGCGGCGCGGTCGGCCATCCGCCACTTGAGCATCGAGAGGCAAACGTCGCGGCCGTCGCGGATGATGTGGACGAAGCGCGCGCGCGGCCACATCTCGCTCAGCATGCCGACGTAGCGAACGTAGGGCGGCGTCTTGTCGCCGACGAGCGGCTTGCCCTCACGGAGGCCGTACAGATCGAACACCGCCGAGACGAACGTCGTGTAGCGCATCGGCTTCTCGGCCGTGACGAGGGCACGCACGTCTGCTTCGTCGAGATGCAGGTGGGGGAAGCGCTTGTAGGCCAGCAGCTCGTCGAGCAGCGCGGGCGTCACCATGCCGTCGTCGGTCAGGCCGACGTGTTTGCGGAAGAAGCGGGTGATCCAGTGCGTCTCGCGAGTGATCGCGATGCGGGGATGCGCGTCCAGCATGCGCTTGGCGAGCGTGGTTCCCGAGCGCGGACAGCCCACGAGAAAGACGTAGGGATTCGGTGATTCGGAGCCGGCGGCCGTGGCCGCCCCTTTCAGATTCTCTGCGATGGACATTCTGGTTGACTCTCCGCCAGCGCGCATGCCTCTAGCGCGGCGCCAATTCGCGCCGCTGCCAGCTCGCGCCAGCCTCCGGCCTGGTGCCGGACGGCGTAGAGCGTGAGCTGGAGCAGCGCATATGCATGGTTGATCGCGAATCTCCCGGCCGGCCCCGGCGGAGCCACCGAGAAGTACTCTTCGAGGAACGCCTCGGCAGCGGCGCGGGCGAGCTCGGCGGGTACGCCGGCCGTCTCGGTCAAGGCCGCCGTACGCGCGGACATGAACGCGGCGTCGAAGGCCGGATCGGCGCTCGCGAACGTGTCGAGGTCGATGAACGTGACGCGATCGTCTTCGAAGAAGAAGTGATCGGGCTTCGGGTCGAGCTGCGAGGGGCGCGACTCGTAGCCGGTGGGGTAGTCGGCGAGCGCGGCCGCGATCCGGTTCACGGGCTCGGTCAGCTCGGGGCAGGCCACCGTGATCAGCGCTCCCGCCTGTCCTACGCGGTCGAGCATCTCGGCCGGACCCCAGGGGCTCTCGCACGGCAGGTCGCTGGCGTGAAACGCGTGGAGCGAGCGCGCGGCCAGGCGTGCCACGCGTTCGGCGGCCGCCGGGTCGGTCAGCAGGTCGGGCATGGGCCGGCCGGGCGCACGTTCGACGACGAGCGTGCGGGGGCCGGTGCAATAGGCGAGCGGGCGAACGATCCCGAAGTTGCTGGGACCCGACCCGTTGCCTCCCGTCGCCGAGCGCAGGGCCTCGAGCGTGCTCATCGCGTGCGCCCCCTCCTCACCCCGGTAGGCCTTGACGAACACCTCGCGATCCGGGTCCGAGCAGGACGTGTAGCGCAGTGTCGCGCCTTGCATCGGTCGGTAGCGGGC